>JANQGL010000072.1 GCA_028277325.1 Magnetospira sp. | reverse complement strand
GCGCAATCGGCCCGGCTCGGCGTCGTTCGTCCTCGAATATGCTCGGCATGTCCTTCGTCCTAACTCCCGGAGCCGGGCCGATTTCGCACGAACCGAGGCCCCAAGATGATTGTCTACAGGCCCTAGTGGTCTGATCGTAACGCTTGGTTCCCAAGCGTTACGTGAATCGGATCACCAGGTAAAATTTTGAGTCTCGTGTGGTTTTGGAGTCGAAGTTCGCCATGGAGTCGGTCCCGAATACTGTTGCGAACTTCGAATCCACCACACTAGGTTAGCGCCATGCGAACCGCCTCGGTGCTCCTGGTCCTGTTGTTCCTCGCCCTGCCCGCCCGGGCCGACGACACCCGATGCCCCGGCGGCGACACCCTGGTCGACGTGACGGTGACCACCGATCGCGGCGGCGTGCGGTTGTCCAACGCCAAGTCGGTCAACGACCTGATGCGGCTCGGCGGCAGCATCGACCTGCGCGGCGGGCGCATCCTCGGCCTGACCCGGATGAACCTGGACTACCGCATGGAAGCCAACACCCGCGTGGTGACCCGCGACCGCAAGCGGTACTGCGTCTCCTTGCGCCGCGTGAAGGTGCACCTCGGCTTCAAGGACTTTCGGGTGTTCGTGGCGCGGCGCTACCACCCGGGCACCTGCCCGTACCGGGTGACCAAGGCCCACGAGATGCGCCACGTCTCCCTGTACCGGCGCGAAATGGACGACGCCATCGGCCCGTTCAAGGCCCGCGTCGCCGACGTGGCCAAGCGGGTCCCCGTGGTCTGGACCGAGGATCCGCAGGCGGCCACCCGCGACATGGTGGCGCGCATCGGCGCCGCGATGCGGTCCGATGTCCAGGCCCTGGAACGCCGCATGCGGATCGCCAACCGGAAGATCGACACGCCTGCCGCCTACCGGCTGGAGCACGCCAAGTGCCCGAAATGGTAACCCTCCAATTTCGTTGGCGCTTCAATATCTTCATTCGACCCGCACCCGGCCGTCGGACCCCCTTGCCCGCCCCCGACTCCACCTCCACCAAAACGTCATTGGCCTGACCGCGACCGGGTTTGTTATGCAGTAAGGCACTCCCGCCGGCGATCCGACGAGCCACGAACATGCGCCTGCTCTTGCCCACGCGACGCCAGATTCTGACCGCCCTCGCCCTGCTGCCGCTGGCCGGCGTGGCCGGGCGCCCGGCCAGAAGCGCCCCGCGCCGGCTGCGCAAATGGGAGTGCACCAACGAGGAATGCGAGCCCTACGTCTACGATCCCTCGAAGGGCGACATCAACGTGACCGACCTGGACCGCCCGATCCCGCCCGGGGTGCCGTTCGAGGATCTGCCCGACGACTGGATCTGCCCGATCTGCGGCGATCTGAAGCGTGACTTCCTCCCGCTCGACGACTGGGTGGAGGCGTGACACCATGACCCAGATGTTTTGCGGTCAGCCGGAGCCATCAACGTTTCTTACCCGGTGAGCACACCCCCAGCCGATTCCGGAACCCGCTGCCGGACGCGCGCCGATGAGGGAGGCATGAATGAGCGCACTCAAGACATACTCCGCGAAGTCCGGCCATTTCGTCCCGGTCTGGACCATCGAAATTCAAACATTGCCTGACGACACCGACCGGATTCTCGACGAGATCATGAAGGTACACCCGCTGAGTTATGGGCGCTATCGGCGTAACGCCAGCATCTCAGCCATCGGTCGAGAAACCTCGCAGCCCGAACCCGGCTCGACCACCACAACCCATGCCGAGGATTTCAGGGCTGGTGATACCGAGACCTATCCCATGGTCGAATTGAAGATCTCCATTGATCGCGACATGGCGGTATTGGAGGCGGTGATGGATGCGATCCACCATGCCCACCATTACGAGGAACCGGTCATCTTTCTGCGCGAGGACTGGGCCAGCCGTGCCGCCTACGACCCCAACAGCGACAACCCTAACCGATGGTGGAACAACGGGCGCGGACTGCCTAGCAAATTGGAATGATTGCGCGGAGTTAGACGGATCGCCCCGGACGCCGCGGGAGAAACCACTCCGAGCAGTCCATTCGGACTCCGCATCGAGCACCGGTTCCGTCATGCGGGGCCATTCCCGGGGAGTCATACGGCCTGGCCGTTCCGTTGAATGATGTCGTTCAACTCGGAGGCGATCCGGCTGAGATCCTTCGTCGAATCGTTGACGCTCTTGAGCGTTTCGGCGTTGCCGCGCGCCGCCTCGCTGATATGCTGAACGTTCAACGCCATTTTCTGGATAACCGTCGAGGCTTGGTTGATGTTCTCGGCCGAGTCATTGCTACCCTGGCTGGCTTGCGCCAAGTTTGCCGTCACCTCATCCGCCGCCAGCTTTTGCTGGGTGATCGAATCGCTGATCTCGCTGACGGCGTTGGAAACCGTCGTGATAACCCCGTTAACGTTTTCTATGGAAGAAACCGCCTTTTCCGAGATCTGCTGCATGCCTGTAATTCTTTCGACGATATCGTCGGCCGAATTGGCGCTTTGATTGGCCAGGTTCTTGACCTCCCCGGCCACGACGGCAAAACCCTTTCCCATTTCCCCCGCCCGGGCCGCCTCTATCGTCGCGTTCAACGCCAGCAGATTCGTTTGGTCGGCAATGCTCTTGATCAGTTCGGTGACCTCTCCCGTTTCCGTCGCCGCGGTGCCGAGCTCGGTCATGATGGCGCTCGCCCGATCGGCGGACTCGGCGGCTTCGGACGCCAGGCGCGTGCCGTCCCGGGAATTGGCCGAAATGCTGTCGATGGAGCGGCTTGTCTGCTCCATCGCGGCGGCGACGCCGTTGAGATTGCTGGATACTTCCTCGGCAGCGCCGGCGATCCCGGCAATCATCTGCGAGGCCTGCTCCATTCCGGTCGCCAGCGATCCCGCCTGGACCGACGTTTCCTCGCTCGACGCGGAGATTTGCCCGGCGGCACCGGCCAGCGATTCCGACGACTTCAAGATCGAGGTGGCGTAATCGGCGATTTTATCGATCAACTCGTTCAGGCTCTTCTTTTCGGTAACGTCCTGCACGACCTCCACGTGGCCGATCGGGCTGTTGCTCAGGTCGGTGAGATAATGAGTCGATACCGTGAAGTCCCGAGACCACTGATGAAACGCCGTATCCTTCTGATTGCGGCGCAGGCACACGACACCGCAGTTCTCCGTTCTGCAGATGTTGGCACCCCAGTTGTGGCAGGCCATGCCGACAATCTCGTGCCTTTTCTTCTGAAGGAGGTCTTCAACCACCTTGTTCACGAACGTCCAGTTCATCTCCATGTCCGTCACCGAGAGCGGCAACGGGACGGCATCTAAAATGCATTCATACCAATGGTGTTGTTCCCGAACAGCGCGATCCATGGCCCACAAAACCATGCCGGCAACAACGATCAAAATGCCGGACGCCACCGCCGAGGCGTGATTTACGTCGAACACAAAACCAACAGACAGGCAAACCAGCGCCAAGAACAAAACGACCAGCATGGCCTGCTTCATTGTCCGATAACGTGCCTCCATTGGGAGATCTCCTTCACGGCAACTATGTTCGGTTTTTCTAATGCATCATTTTGCCGAACCCGGCCCGTTCATTCAAAAAGCGTCCCGAACCGGCATTCCCTTCAATTCATGCCAAGGATATCCGCACCCGGCATGCCGGCACGACCCATTCCCTGCCATCCGGCAATGGAGGTAAACGTATGACGCTACCGAGGATACACAAACACGCGATTCCGGGCAAACCGCGATCTTATATGGATTCGTTGCCGCCACGCGCCACCCAAGGGCTTTCCAGGCGGCCCTGTCACGCCGGCGTTGACAGCACGCGGCCGCACGACGCAAAATCCGCTCGTCGCGTGGGTGACTCGCCGGCGTGGCGTTTCAAGTCCGCTGTAGCTGGTTCGGCGACCACACACCGGACCGGTGAATCTTTTTTTAATACCTTAAATTTCCAGGTGCATTCCCCTCGCACCCCGGCTAGAGTTCCGCATGCCATGTTGACACTTTCGTTAAGAGGAAGGCTGCCATGACCGAGTCCCGCGAAGATCGGATTCGCAAGCGCGCTTATGAAATCTGGGAAGCCGAAGGCAAGTTGCCGGGCTTCGAGGAAGACCATTGGGACCGCGCGGCCCGCGAGATCGATGCGGAAGACAAGGCCGCCGCCAAGGGACGCAAGAAGTCGGCGCCGAAGGATAAGGACGACGCGGCGGCGCCGAAGAAGACCGCCACGCGCCGGACGACGACCCGCAGGACGACCGCCAAGAAGTCGGAACCGGAGTCGAAAACCGAAACCGAAACCACGACGACCGCCGCGCCCGCGAAAACCGAAGGCGCCAAGGCGGTGAGCGCCGCACCCAAGTCGGCCGCCTCCGCGCCCCCCGCCAAGTCGGCCCCCTCGGCGACCGGCAGGTCCACCAAGAAATAGGGTCACCGGCCGCACGGCCGGGTTCGTGTCGGCGTCGCGAAGCGCGGACGCCAATCGCCGCCGTCATGGTGCCTGTCGCACCCTGCGACGGGGACGGGAACTGGTGCGGAGGATACCCCCTGATGGACCTGTCCCTCGACCGCAAAGTCTGGCCCGGCCGGCCCTATCCGCTGGGTGCCACCTGGGACGGGCGAGGCACCAACTTCGCGCTGTTCTCCGAGCACGCGGAAAAGGTGGAGTTGTGCCTGTTCGACGCCGCCGGACGCCGCGAGGTGGACCGGATCGCGTTGCCCGAGCATACCGAGCAGGTCTGGCACGGCTACCTGCCCGACCTGCTTCCGGGGACCCAGTACGGATACCGGGTCTACGGGCCCTACGACCCCGACGCCGGGCACCGGTTCAACCCGAACAAGCTGCTGGTCGATCCCTATGCCAAGGGCTTGACGGGGCCGCTGCCATGGAAGAAATCCAACTTCGCCTACCGGCTCGACAGCGGCCGCGAGGACCTGTCGTTCGATCGCCGCGACAACGCCCGCCACATGCCCAAGTGCGTGGTCGCCGACACCTCCTTCAACTGGGGCGGCGACCGCCTGCCCGACGTGCCGTGGCAGGACTCCCTGATCTACGAGGCGCACGTGGTCGGGATGACGGCGCGCCATCCCTCGGTGGCCGAGGACCGGCGCGGCACCTTCGCCGGGCTGGCGCATCCGGACATCCTGGACCACCTGGTCAAGCTGGGCGTGACCGCCATCGAACTGCTGCCGATCCATCCGTTCGCCGACGAAACCCACCTCCAGACGCGCGGCCTCCAGAACTACTGGGGCTACAATCCCTATACCTTTTTCAGCCCGGAACCCCGCTACCTGGCGACCGGCCACCCCAACGAGTTCCGCACCATGGTGCGGCATTTCCACGAGGCCGGCATTCAGGTCCTCCTCGACATGGTGTTCAACCACACCGCCGAGGGCAACCACCTGGGCCCGACCATCAGCTTCAAGGGCATCGACAACAAGTCCTACTACCGCCTGATGCCCGGCGACCCGCGCCAATACGTGAACGATTCCGGCTGCGGCAACACCCTCAACACGGCGCACCCGCGGGTCCTGCAAATGGTCATGGACTCGCTGCGCTATTGGGTCCAGGAAATGCACGTGGACGGCTTCCGGTTCGATCTCGGGTCGGCCCTGGCGCGCGACACGGCGGGCGGCTACGATCCGCAGGGCGCGTTCCTGTCGGCGGTGCGCCAGGATCCCGTGCTGTCGCGCGTCAAGATGATATCGGAGCCCTGGGACATCGGCCCCGGCGGCTATCAGCTGGGCAACTTCCCGCCCGGCTGGTCGGAATGGAACGACCGCTACCGCGATACCGTGCGCACCTTCTGGATCGGCCAGGCGCCGGGGGTGGCGGAAATGGCGTCGCGCCTGACCGGATCGAGCGACATCTTCAATCGCGGCGGCCGCAAGCCGCGCGCCAGCGTCAATTTCATCACCGCGCACGACGGGTTCACCCTCAAGGACCTGGTGTCCTACGACCGCAAGCACAACGAAGCCAACGGCGAGGACAATCGCGACGGCACCGACAACAACATCTCCTGGAACTGCGGCGTCGAGGGACCGTCGAACGACCCCAAGGTCCGACAAATCCGGCTACGCCAGCGCAAGAACCTGATCGCCACCCTGTTCCTCTCGCAGGGGCTTCCCATGCTCACCGCCGGCGACGAACTGGGGCGCACCCAGCACGGCAACAACAACGCCTATTGCCAGAACAACGAAACCAGCTGGATCGACTGGTCGGTCACCGATGAGGACGACCGGGAGTTCCTCGGCTTCGTCCAGGAAATGAGTCGCCTGCGCCGGCGCCACCCGGTCTTCCGGCGGCCCCGATTCTTCGCCGGGGCGCCCACCGAGGACTCGGCGATCAAGGACATCACCTGGCTGTCGCCGGACGGCCGCGAGTTCCGCGAGGAGGACTGGCGGCTGCCCTACGCCCGCTGTTTCGGATTTCATCTGGGCGGCGACACCGGGGAGTACTTCACCCGCGGCGGCGACCGCCAGGTGGACAACCGGTTCGTCGTCATGCTCAACGCGCATCACGAGCGGCTGCCGTTCCACCTGCCGCCGCGCGACCTGGGCGAACCCTGGACGCCGATGTTCGACACCGCCCGGCCGGACATGGCCGGGATCAAGGAAACCTACTGGCCGGGCGAGGCCTACGACCTGATCGACCGGTCGCTGGTTATTCTGATCCGCCACGAGAATTGAGGAGCAAACGATGAGCGAGCATTTGGCGCGTTTGGCCCGGTTGGCGGGGATCGAGACCGAATACTGGGACATCTTCGGCAACCACTACCAGGTGGACGACGAGGCGCGACGCCGCCTGCTGGCCGCCATGGGCATCGCCGCCGACGGCGAGGACATCGCCGCGCAGTCGCTGCGCGACCTGGAGGAGGCGCCGTGGCGGCGCACCGTCGAGCCGGTCACCGTGCTGCGCGACGCCCTGTCGGCGCGGGTCACCGTGACCACCGACGACTCCGGGGACGCATCGGCGGTGCGCTGGAGCCTGCATCTGGAGGACGGCCGGGTGCTGGACGGGACCGCGCGCGGCGACGCCCTGACCACCCTGGCGGCGCGCGACATCGACGGAGTCCGGCGGCTGCGCAGGGAGCTTCGCCTGCCGGCCGATCTGCCGCTCGGATATCACCGCCTGGAGGCCGAGGCCGGCGGACGCGGCGGCGCCGGCAGGCTCGTCGTGGCGCCGCGCCGCGCCTTCCTGCCCGACTGGCTGCGGCGCGGCGAACGCCACTGGGGCCTGGCCTGCCATCTCTACGCGGTGCGCCGGGAAACCGATTGGGGGATCGGCGACTTCACCACCCTGGAGCGGATGGCCGACATGGGCGCGGAGACGGGCGCGCAGGCGCTCGGTCTCAATCCGCTGCACGCCATGTTCGCCGGCTGGCCCGACCACGCCAGCCCCTATTCGCCGTCCAGCCGCCTGTTCCTCAACCCGCTGTTCGTCGACGTGGAGGCGGTGCCCGAATTCGACGCCGTGCGCGGCCGCCTGCCGCGCGCGCTCAGCGCCGAGCTCGCGAAGGCGCGGACCGCCCGCCACGTGGACTACCAGACGGTGTCCGAACTCAAGACCGAGATCTTCGGGCGCATGTTCGAGACCCTGCGGCGCCAGGGCGGCGCACGCTGGGACGCCTTCGAGGCGTTCACCGCCGAGGCCGGGCCGACCCTGCGCACGTTCTGCCTGTTCGAGGCCCTGAGCGAGCGGTTCGAGGGCGATCCCTGGCGCGAGTGGCCGGACGAGTTCCGGCGTCCGGACAGCCCGCGCGCCGAGTCCTTCGCGCGCGACAACGCGGAGCGGATGAACTTCCACGCCTATCAGCAATGGCTGGCCGACGGTCAACTGGGCGCGGCCGCGCGCCGCACCGCCGAGCGCGGGATGTCGGTCGGCCTGTACCGCGACCTGGCGGTCGGCGTGGCGCAGAACGGCGCCGAGGCCTGGACCGACCAGGACGTGATCGTCGAGGGGATGCAATTCGGCGCCCCCGGCGACGCCATGAACCCGCTCGGCCAGGCCTGGGGCGCCCCGCCCTACCGGCCGCTGGCCCTGCGCGACGCCGCCTACGCGCCGTTCATCAACGTGCTCAGGGCCAACATGCGGCACGCCGGGGCGTTGCGCATCGACCACGTGATGAGCCTGCAGCACCTGTTCTGGATTCCCAACGGCGCGGACGCCCGCAGCGGCGCCTACGTGGCCTATCCGATGGACGACCTGGTGGGCATCGTGGCCCTCGAGTCGCACCGCAACCGATGCCTGGTGATCGGCGAGGACCTGGGCACGGTGCCGGACGGATTCCGCGACCGCATGAGCGAGGAATCGATCCTGTCCTACAAGGTGGTGTATTTCGAGCGCTGGCCGAACGGCCTGTTCAAGCGCCCGGACGCCTATCCGGACTCGTCGCTGGCCACCCCCACCACCCACGACCTGCCGACCCTGCTCGGCCACTGGGAAGGCGCCGACCTGGCGCTGCGCCGCGAAATCGGCGTGTTCGAGAACGAGGATCGGATGAAAGCCGACGAGGACGCGCGGCGGACCGAACTCGAACTCCTGCACGCGGCGCTGGTCGACCAGGAGCTCCTGCCGGCCGACTTCCCGCGTTTCGGACCGCTCGACCCGGACCAGGAACAGCGATTCATCGAGGCGGCGAACCGCTTCGCGGCGCGCACCAGCAGCGCCCTGGCGATGATCAACCTGGACGACCTGGCCGGCGAGAAGGAACAGCTCAACATGCCGGGCACGGTGCTCGAATACCCCAACTGGCGGCGCCGCATCGCACCGACCATCGAGGACCTGTCGTTCGACGACAAGGTGCGCGCCCAGGCGGCCGCGATCAACGCCGAACGGCAGGCCCGCGAGCCCGGGGCCGACCCCGGCGCGTGAGGTCAGGCCGGCAGGTCGCCCGCCTCCAGCCGTTCGGCCAGGTCGGCGATGCTGTCGAGGCGTGCGTTGGGGACGATGGACGGGTGAACGTCGTCCTGCTCGCTGTACTTGCCGGTGCGGACCTGGACGGCGGCCATGCCGAGCGCCTGGGCGCCGGCGATGTCGGCCTCCAGGTCGTCGCCGATCATCAGCACCTCGCCCGGGTCGAGCCCCATGTCGGCCACCGGCAGGCCGAAGAAGTGCGCCGACGGCTTGCCGACCACCAGCGCCTCCCCCCCGGCCGCGTATTCCAGGGCCGCCACGAACGGGCCGAGGTCCAGGGCGATCCGGTCGTCGCGCCGGCAGACCCGGTTGCGGTGCAGGGCGACCAGCCGGGCGCCCCGGCGCAGCATCCGGAACAGCTCGTTCAGGCGCGCCCAGGTGAACCCGGTATGCAGGTCACCCAGGACCACCGCCCGGGCATCCACGTCCACCAGATCGAATCCCGCGAAATCCTCCGCCAGGTCCGGGACCGCCGCCAGGTGGATGCGCGACACCCCCTCGGCGGCCAGAAGTTCGCGCGCCGCGACGGCCGGCGTGAAGATCTGGTCCGGCGCCAGGTCGAGCCCCATCCGGGCCAGCAGGTCCACGATGGCGCGGCGCGGCCGGGTGGTGGTGTTGGTCAGGGCACGCACCGCGTAGCCGCGCCCGCTCAGCACGCGGATGGTCTCGGCGGCGCCCAGGACCGGCGCCCCCGACTGATAGAGCACGCCTTCCAGGTCGAGCAGCAGTCCCTTGATCGCCATGGTCCCATCCTTGTACCGTTCGCCGCAATCACGCGCGTCTATTGACCATCCGGTATGCTACAACATTCGGGGCGTGGGACTCAGCCGGATTTGTCGGTCCCGCGCGCGCCGGAAAAGGACCCGCGTTTCATGAAGATCACCTTCGTTCTTCCGTATGAAAACCTCTCGGGAGGAACCCGGATCGTCGCCGAGTACGCCAATCGGCTGTTCGAGCGCGGGCATTCCGTCCAGGTTTTCGCGCGTGCGACGCCGCGCCCCACGCCGCTGTCGCGAATCCGGGGCCTGTGGAGCCGGCGGTTCCGGCCCAAGCCGATTCCCGAGGAACGATCCTATTTCCATGGACAACCGGTCCAAATCACGTTCGTCGCGCACGGCGGCCCGATCGGCGACTCCGATCTGCCCGACGCCGACGTGGTCATCGGCACCTGGTGGGAAACCATGGAATGGGTGATCGCCCTGCCGCCCGGGAAGGGACGCAAGGTGCATTTCGTTCAGGGTCACGAGGTGTTTCCGTTTCTGCCGCAGGATCGGACCCGCGCCGTCCTCCGGCACGACTGTCCCAAGATCGCCGTTTCCCAATGGCTGCGCGATGTTCTCACGTCCGAGTACGGGGCGCGGGATGTGGCCCTGGCGGAAAACGCGATCGATTTGACGCATTTCGACGCGCCGCCTCGCGCCAAGCCGTCGCCCCCGCAATTCGGGTTTCTCTTTTCGGCGGCACAGGAAAAGAACGTGGCGTTGGCGATCGACGCGCTGACCGCCGCGAAGGATCGCCGTCCCGATCTGCGCGCGCTGGCCTTCGGAAGCCATTTCCCGCACGATTTCGGGTTCGAACTCCCCGACTGGATCGCGTTCCATCGCGCCCCGCCGCAGGACGAGATCCCGCGCCTGTATGCGTCCTGCGACGCCTGGCTGTTCCCCAGCCTCTCGGAAGGGTTCGGACTGCCGGTCCTGGAGGCGATGGCCTGCCGGACGCCGGTGATCGCCGCCCCGGCCGGCGCCGCGCCGCAGTTCGTGGACGACACCACGGGTGTGCTGTGCGAGCCGACGGTGGAGGCGTTCACCGAGCAGATCCTGCGCTTCGCCGAGATGCCCGACGCCGACTGGTCGGCCCTTTCGGAGGCCGCCCGCCGACGCGTCGAACCCTGCACCTGGGACAACGCGACGACGGCGTTCGAGACCGCGCTGGCGGCGGTCCTGGAGAACAACGCCTGACGTGGCGGATCGGGGTTCGCGGCCGCGTTCGGGGTCGACTCCATGGCGAACTTCAACTCCGAAACCACACGAAACTCAAAAGTCTACCTGAGTGTCCTCATCGGATCCGAAGTTCGAAAACGCCCGCCCCATCATGCAACGAACTTCGGAGTCGGGACACTAGGCCTGCTGCGTCAGAAATGGAGCAAAACGTACCGCATCAACGTGTTATCCAGGATAGACCCTTGATCTAGCTACGTGCCAAGTCGTTGATATCATGTG
>JANQGL010000484.1 GCA_028277325.1 Magnetospira sp. | reverse complement strand
CCCCAGGCCCTCGTAAAGGCGGGCGCAGGTCTCGTCCGTCGCCGCGTCGCCCGGCTTCAGGTTGATCAGGCCCACGTGGAACGGCGCCACCGACTCTGGTCAGATGATGCCATTATCGTCGTGGCTGGCCTCGATGATCGCGCCGACCAGGCGCGACACCCCGATCCCGTAGGAGCCCATCTCGACCGTGACGTCCTCGCCGTTCGGGCCCTGCACCACGGCGCCCAGCCTGGCCGAGTACTTGGTGCCGAAATAGAAGATGTGGCCGACCTCGATGCCGCGCGCGGTGACCAGGGCGTCGCCCAGTTCGGCGTCCTTCGCCGGGTCGTGCTTCTCGTCGGTCGCCGCGTAGCGGTCGGTGAAGCTGCCGACCGCCGCCCGCACCGCCGCCCGGTCGTCGTAGTCGATGTCCCGGGCGCTCCAGTCCATGGCCAGCAGGTCGCGGTGCGCGTGGACCTGGCTCTCGCCGGTCTCGGCGAGGATCAGGAACTCGTGCGACAGGTCGCCGCCGATCGGCCCGGTGTCGGCCGCCATCGGGATCGCGGTCAGGCCCATCCGGGCGAAGGTGCGCAGGTAGGCCAGGAACATGGTGTTGTAGGCGTGGCGCGCGCTGTCGTAGTCCAGGTCGAACGAGTAGCCGTCCTTCATCAGGAACTCGCGGCCGCGCATCACCCCGAACCGGGGCCGGATCTCGTCGCGGAACTTCCACTGGATGTGGAACAGGTTCTTCGGCAGTTCCTTGTACGACCGGACGGCGTTGGCGAACAGCTCGGTGATCAGTTCCTCGTTGGTCGGCCCGTAGAGCATCTCGCGCTCGTGGCGGTCCTTGAAGCGCAGCATTTCCGGGCCGTAGTCGTCGTAGCGCTCGGAGCGCCGCCACAGCTCGGCCGGCTGCACGGTCGGCATCAGCAGTTCCTGGGCGCCGGCCCGCGCCTGTTCGGCGCGCACGATGTCGGCGATCTTGTCCAGGACCCGGTAGCCGAGCGGCAGCCAGGTGTAGATGCCGGCCGACGACTGGCGCACCATGCCGGCGCGCAGCATCAGGCGGTGCGAGACGATCTGCGCCTCGGACGGGTTTTCCTTGAGCGTGGGCAGGAAGTATCTGGACAGACGCATGCGCGGATGGCTCCCCTCGGCCGGCGGAAGGGTCACTCGGACTACCCGGACTTATAGGCAAGGCGGCGGGGCGTGGCAATGGCCGCCGGTTCACGCTCCCAGACGCCGGGTGCGGTCGGGCGGCATGCGGACGACGACCCGCGTCCCCTCGCCGGGCATGCTGGAGATGCGCAACTCGCCGCCGTGCAGGTCGACCAGATTGCGGCTCAACGGCAGGCCCAGTCCCACCCCATCGTACTCGCGGGTCGCCGAGCCGTCGGCCTGTCCGAACGGAATCAGCACCCGTTCGAGGTTCTCGGCGGCGATGCCGATCCCGGTGTCGGTGACCTCGAACACGAACCCGTCGTCGTCGCCCAGGCGCACCGACAGCACGATGCTGCCGTGCCGCGGGGTGAACTTCACGGCGTTGGAAAGAAGGTTGATGAGCACCTGCTTGAGCCGCCGCTCGTCGCCGACCAGGGCCGGCGGCGGGTCGGGCAGGTCGATGTCGGCGCGCAGGTCCACGTCGGCCTGTGCCGCCCGTTCGCTGACCATGCGGCGCGTCGACTGGACGAGCCGGGCGACGTCCATCGCCGCCTCGCGCAACGACAGCGCCCCGGATTCGATGCGGGCGACGTCCAGGATATCGTTGATGATGTCCAGCAGGTGCTTGCCGGACTCGTTGATGTCGCGCGAGTACTGGACGTATTCGGGACTGCCCAGGGGGCCGAACATTTCGCTTGCCAGGATATCCGAGAAGCCGATGATCGAGTTGAGCGGGGTGCGCAGTTCGTGGCTCATGATGGCCAGGAACTCGGTTTTCGAGCGGTTGGCGGTCTCGGCCTGCAGCTTGGCCTGCCGCAAGGCCAGTTCGCTCGCCTTGCGCTGGGTGATGTCCTCGCCCGAACTGAGGCTGCCGACAATGCCGCCGCTGCCGTCGGGGATCGGCGCGGTGCGCCAGGCGATGGTCCGGCGCGACCCGTCGCGGGTGATCACCTCGCCTTCGATGTCCCGTTGGGGCGGTGTCCGGCCGGCCCGGGCGTCCGTCAGGGCGGTGCGGAACGTCTCCCGCGCGTCCTCGGGGACCGCCAGGTCGAACCAGTCGCGGCCGACGATCTCGATCTCCGGATATCCGAGGATCTCGCAGCCTTTGCGGTTGATGAGGGTGACCCGGCCGGCGGTGTCGAGGGCGATGATCAGGGTTCCGGCGATCGCGAGGTAGGTTTCCGCCGACTCCTTCTGCCGGCGGATGTGGTCGGCGTCGGTCTTTTCGCGCGTCACGTCGGTGTAGGTGGCGACGATTCCGCCTTCCCGGGTCCGCCGCTCGGCGACCCGAACCCAGCGTCCGTCGGTCATCTGGAATTCGAACGGGTCGTCGGGGTCCAGGTGCCGCAGCCGGCATTCGGCCAGCCACGCGTTCTCCTGTCCCGGCGGGACCACGATCGCGCCGCCAAGCACCATCGCCCGCCAACAGTCCTCGAAACGGCGGTTTCGCAGCGGAGTGTCGATGATCGATTGGTCGAGGAACTGGTGCAGCGGCGCATTGAACAGCGACAGCCGGTCGTCGCGATCCCACAGGGCGAATCCCTCCGAGAGGCAGTCGACGGCGTCGAGCAGTCGCTGCCGGTCGCGTTGCCATTTCTCGAAAGCCTGCCGGTGCGCGGTGTCGGCGGTGGCCGTCCGGTCGCGGTCGCGCCGGCGCAGGTGCAGGGCCACGGCGGAGAGCGCCACGAGACCTCCGAACGCCAGGGCGAGCGGCACAAGGCGCGCCGCTTCGTGCCGCCGCCAGCGGTCGAAAAACGCCGTTCCGTCGGCCAGGGCCACGATGGTCAGACCGACGTCGCCCAGCGCGGCGCGGGCCTGTTCGGTCGACCGGTCGAGGGCGGGCGACGGCCACCCGGCGACCGGCGTTCCGTCGGTCCGGCGCAGCTCGATGCGAATACCCGGCGGCGGGTCCGCGGCCTCGATCAGGGTGTGCAGGCGGCGGACCGGAACCAGCGCCACGGCATAGGCGGCGGGGCGACCCGCCGGGTCGCGGAGGACCCGCCCCAGCGCCACCCGTGCGGCGCCGTCGAGATCGAACGGCCGGCTCAGGTGGCGGTCGCCGGGACCTGTCGCCAGCCGCATGGACTCGATGGCGGGTGGCGGAATATCCTGGCCGTCGTCCGGCAGCCGATAGACCGGCAGGCCGTCAAGCCGCGACGCGGTGTCGGCGCCGGTCCGGGCCAGGGTGCCGAGGGCTTGCAGGGTGGTCCCGAGGGCGGTATCGAGGGCGGCGGCGGCACCCCGGGTCGCCGCATCCGTCCGCGCGGCGAGGGTCTGCCGACTGCTCTGCCAGCCGTGGATCGCCGACCCGATCACGATCAGGAGGAACAGGGCGATGGTCAAGGTTACGGCGGCGCGCAGGGAGGCCGTCTGCGGTTCCGGCGACATGAGGTCTCGCGTGAACTTGCCCCGAAAGTGTACACCCTGCTTGTCGGCTGGCAAGTCCCTCGGAGGAGCCGCCCGATGATCGAGGTGCTGTCGGTCGACGCCATGTATCGGGCCGACCGGGCCGCCATGCGCATGGGGCGGGCCGGGATCGATCTGATGGAGGCGGCCGGCCGGGCGGTGGCGCGCACGGTCCGCCGGCGGTTCGCGCCGCGGCCGGTCTGCGTGCTCTGCGGCCCCGGCAACAACGGCGGCGACGGGTTCGTGGCGGCGCGCCTTCTCCACGAGCGGGGCTGGCCGGTGCGGGTGGCGCTGCTCGGCGATCCGGCGCGCCTGCGCGGCGACGCGGCGGTCAACGCGCGGCGGTGGCGCGGTCCGGTCGTTCCGATGTCGCCGGATGCCCTCGGGCGGGCCGCACTGGTGGTCGACGCCCTGTTCGGGGCGGGGCTGGCACGGCCGCTGGACGGCGTCGCGGCGGCCAGCGTGGCGGCGGTCGCCGAGCGCGCCCTGCCCTGCGTCGCGGTCGACGTGCCGAGCGGCGTGCACGGGGACAGCGGGGAGGTGCTGGGCGTCGCGCCGTCCTGCGTCGCCACGGTGACCTTCTTCCGGCCCAAGCCGGGGCACCTCCTGTATCCCGGGCGCGGCCTGTGCGGCGACCTGACGGTGGCCGACATCGGCATCCCGCGGGCGGTGCTGGATGACCTGGGCATCGATCTGTGGCGGGCCGATCCGCCGTTGTGGCGGTCGGCGATCCGCGATCCCGGACCGGCCGACCACAAGTACGCGCGCGGCCATCTGGTGATTTCCGGCGGCGCCGCCATGACCGGGGCGGCCCGTCTGGCGGCGCGCGGCGCGCGGCGGATCGGCTGCGGGCTGGTCACCCTGGCGGTGCCGGCGGCCTCGTTTCCGGTCTATGCCGCCGAGTCACCGGGGAGTCTGGTGCGCGTCTGCGACACGCCGGACGACCTGGGCGCGGCGGTCGCCGAGCCGCGCTGCGGCGGTTTCGTGGTCGGTCCCGGGGCGGGGCGGGGCGCCGAGACCCGCGACCGGGTGCTGGCGGCGCTCGCGACCGGGCGGCCGGGGGTGCTCGACGCCGATGCCTTGAGCAGCTTCGAGGGCGCGGCCGAGCGCCTGTTCGGGGCCCTG
>JANQGL010000478.1 GCA_028277325.1 Magnetospira sp. | reverse complement strand
GATCGGCAGCCGGTTGGCGTCGAACGACACCCCGAACCCGAACAGGAACAGCAGCAGGAGCGGCAGCACCCCGGCGATCAGCAGGCTGCTCGGGTCGCGCAGGATTTGCAGCGTCTCCTTGCGGACCAGGCCGCCGATGCGGCGCAGCCGGGCGTTCATGCGGCCGCCGCCGTCTCGGCCGCGATCAGGTCGAGAAAGGCGTCCTCCAGGGTCGGATCGGGGCGGCCGGCGGCGCGGGCGCGGTCCTTCAGGGCGTCGGGGGTGCCGGTGGCGACGGCGCGGCCGCGATGCATCAAGAGGATGCGGTCGCAGTACTCCGCCTCCTCCATGAAATGGGTGGTCACCATCACCGTGACCCCGGCCGCCACCCGGGCGTTGATATGGGCCCAGAACTCGCGCCGGGTCTGCGGATCGACCCCCGAGGTGGGCTCGTCGAGGAACAGCACCGGCGGCCGGTGCATGGCGGCGCAGGACAGGGCGAGGCGCTGCTTGTAGCCGAGCGGCAGGTCGCGCGCCTTGCGGTCCAGATAGGGCGCCAGTTCGAAGGTGTCGATCATCTCCGCCCGGGCGTCGCGTTTGCGGCGTCCGGACAGCCCGTAGACCTCGGCGAAGAAATCCAGGTTGCGGCGCACCGTGAGGTCGCCGTAGAGGGAGAACTTCTGGGCCATGTAGCCGATCCGCCGCCGCGCCTCGGAGGGTGCCGCCATCAGGTCGTGGCCGGCCACCCGGGCGGTGCCCGAACTGGGCATCAGCAGGCCGCACATCATGCGGAAGGTGGTCGACTTGCCGGCCCCGTTGGGCCCCAGCAGGCCGAACACCTCGCCCGGCCGGATCGTGAAACTGACGCGGTCGGCGGCCACGAAGTCGCCGAACCGCTTGCCCAGGTCCCGCGCCTCCACCGACGGCGGACCGTCCTCGGACCCCGCGGCCGCGGCCTCCGGCAGTGCCGGCAGGGCGGCCTTGCGGACTCCGCCCAGACGGGCCATGAAGGCGTCCTCGAAGCGCGGCGCGACCCGCTCCACCCGCGCCGCCGGCCCGGCGCCGAGCGCCGCCGCGTCGGGCGCCGGCGCCCCCTCGGCGAGGACCAGGCGCAGGCTGTCGCCCTGCACCACCCCGTCGATCACCTCCGGACGCCGGAGCGCCCGGTCGAGCACCGCGCGGCGGTCGCCCTCGATCCCCACGACCTTCAGGCTGCGCCCGGCCACCTCCCGCGTCGCCGCCTCCGGCGGGCCGGCGAACAGCACCCGCCCGGACTCCAGCAGGGTCACCGAATCGCAGAGTTCCGCCTCGTCCAGGTAGGCGGTGCTCCACAGCACCGCCAGGCCGTCGTCGACCAGGGCGCGCACCATCCGCCACAACTCGCGCCTGGACGCCGGATCGACCCCGACGCTGGGTTCGTCGAGCAGCAGCAGGCGCGGCGATCCGAGCAGGGCGCAGGCGAGGCCCAGCTTCTGTTTCATGCCGCCCGACAGCGCCCCGGCGCGGCGTTTCGCGAACCGCGCCAGATCGGTGAACCCGAGCAGACGGTCGAAGGTCGCCGGACGCCCGGCCGCCGGCAGGCCCTTCAGGTCGGCATGGAGGCGCAGGTTCTCGGACACCGTCAGGTCCTCGTAGAGGCCGAACCGCTGCGGCATGTAGCCGACCACGTCGTGCAGGTGGTGCGACGCGGTCGCCGGATCGAAACCGCAGACGTCGAGCGTTCCGGAGTCCGCCTTCAAGAGGCCGTCGAGGACCCGCACCAGGGTCGTCTTTCCGGCCGCGTCCGGCCCCACCAGGCCGGTGATCCGGCCGGCCGCCACCTCTCCCGACACGCCGTCCAGGGCCGGTGTCGCGGCGCCCGGAAACCGCAGGGTCACGTCGGCGAAGCGGGCGCTCACGGCGCGGCGTCCGGCAGTCGCACGGTGACCGGCATGCCCTGGCGCAGGTCGCCGCGGGGATCGTCGACCACCAGCCGCAGGCGATACACCAGATCGGTCCGCAGCTCCGGCGTCTCGACGCTCTTCGGGGTGAACTCGGCGGTCGGCGAGACGAACCCGACGCGGGCCGGGAAGGTCTTGCCGGGGAAGCTGTCGCTGGACACCGTGACCGCCAGGCCGGGCTTGACCGCCCCCAGATGCGGTTCGTCCACGTAGGCGCGCACCCGCACCGGGTGGTCGAGGGCGACCACGTAGACCGGGCTCCCGGACGCCACCATGGCGCCCGGCTCGACGGCGCGGGTGAGCACGACGCCGGCCTCGGGCACGGTCAACACGCAGTCGTCGCGGTTCAGGCGCGCCGAGGCCAGGGCGGCCTCGGCGGCGGCCAGTCGCGCCGCGGCCGCCGCGACGTCCTCGTCCCGGTAGCCGGCCCGCAGCAGTTCCAGGTTCTTCTCGGCCGAGGTCAGGCGGGCCCGCGCCTCCAGGGTCGCCGCGCGGGCGTCGTCGAGCGCCTGCTGCGACGCCGCGCCGGACTTGCGCAGGTCGCGCTGCCGCGCCAGCACCCGCGCCGCGTTGGTCAGCGAGGCCCGACGCTCCGCCACCACCGCCTCGGCCTGGGCGATCTCCTCGGGCCGATACCCGGCCCGCAGCTTGGCCAGTTCGGCCCGCCGCGCCGCCGCCTCGGCCTCGGCCGCCCGCACCTCGCGATCGAACGGGGCCGGATCGAGCGTCGCCACCGCCACGCCGGGAGCCACCGCCTCGCCTTCCTCGCGGCGCATCTCGGCCACCCGGCCGCCGACCCGGAACGCCAGCGAGACTTCGCGGATGTCCACGTTCCCGTACAGGACCAGCGGACCGTCGGGGTCCGCGAACGGATTGCCGTTCAGGGCCACCCAGGCGCCACCTCCGGCGGCGGCCAGGAGCAGCACGATGACGGGAACCGGCGGGCGCTTCATGTTCGTTGTCCTTGCCATGATCGGTACTGGTGAGTACCATAACGCTAGAATGGTACCGATCAGTACCAATGTCAACCACCTTCCGGAGACGATGCCCATGCCGCGCCGGTCCGCCGAAGCCCGCCGCCCCGCCCTGGTCGAGGCGGCGCGCCGTCTGATGCTGGAACACGGCTACGAGGCGACGACGCTGGGCATGGTGATCGCCGAGGCGGGCGGCTCGCGGCGCACCGTCTACGAGCTGTTCGGCAACAAGGAAGGCCTGCTCGTCGCGGCCCTGGCCGAGAACGCGCGCCGCATGGTCGCCACCATCGGCGAGGACGAGGCGGCGGACCAGACACCGGCCGACGTGCTCGGCCATTTCGGGCGCGTGCTGCTGACCACCCTGACGCGGATCCCGGTGATCGAATCCTACCGCCAGATCGCCGCCGCGGCGGCCCGCCATCCGGACCTGGGAGCCGCCTTCTTCGTGAACGGCCCGGCACGGGTGCGCGACAACATCGCCGAGTACCTGCAACGCCGGCAGGCCGCCGGCACCCTGCGGCTGGCCGTCGATCCGGCGGTCGCGGCGGCGATTTTCCTGGAGATGATCAAGGGACCGATGCAGATGCAGGGCCTGTTCCATCCCGGCACGGTGCCCTCGGCGGCCGAGATCGACGCCCATGTGGCGGACGCGGTGACGATCTTCCTGGGCGGACTCGGCGGCGGTCAGGGATAGTCGACCCGGGTGAGATAGAGCCCCTGCGGCGGCGCGGTGGGGCCGCCGGCCGCCCGGTCGCGCGCCGCCAGCGCGGCCGCCAGGTCGGCCGCCGTCCATTTGCCGCGCCCGACCAGACGCAGGCTGCCGACGATGTTGCGCACCTGATGGTGCAGGAACGACCGCGCCTCGGCGATCACCCGGATTTCCTCGCCGTGCCGGGTGACGCGCAGCAGGTCCAGGGTCTTGACCGGCGACTTGGCCTGGCACTGGGCGGCCCGGAAGGTGGTGAAGTCGTGGCGTCCGATCAGCACCCGCGCCGCCACGTCCATCGCCTCGGCGTCGAGCCCGCCGGGCACCCACCACACCCGGCCGGCGTCGAGCGCCGGCGGCGCCGGCCGGTCCAGGATGCGGTACAGGTAGGCCCGCCCGACGGCCGAGAACCGGGCATGGAACTCCTCGCCGACCCGCGCCGCGGCGCGCACCGTCACCGGGTGGGCCCGGGCGTGATGGTTGAGGGCGTCGCGCAGGCGGTCGTCGGGGAGGTCGCGGTCCAGGTCCAGATGCGCCGCCTGGCCCAGGGCGTGGACGCCGGCATCGGTGCGCCCGGCCGCGAAGACGGTCACCGGCCGCCCGCCGTCGAGCGCCGCCGCCGCCGCCTCGAGGACCTGCTGCACCGACCGGCCGTTGGCCTGGCGTTGCCAGCCGACGAAGGCGCCGCCGTCGTATTCGATCAAGAGGCGATATCTGGGCATGGACCGTGCGTGGGTTGCGGGGAAGGGTGGACCGCGGCCGGCAAACATGGCACGGTTCGCAAGGGGTTGATCAACGGCCTGGGCTCGCCATTCTAGTCCGTTGCCATGGCCGGGAAAACACCGGCCGAACCGAGGAACCACGTGACGCCATGAGTGATCCCACCGCGCTGAGCGTATCGGACCTGTTCGAGGAAAGCGATCAGGATTCCCTTTTCGTGCTGCCCCTGCGGACGATCCCCCTGATGACACCGGCCCTGTCGCAGGCCCGCATGATCAAGAACGTGCGCCTGCAGAGCGTCATCGAGATCTTCTACGACGTCCAGACCGGCAGCGGCCAGCTCGACGTGGAGGACCTGCCGGCCGAGTTCGGCTGGGAAGGCGACCACGCGGACCTGGCGATCCTGCGCCGCCTGTCGCTGATGCCGTCGTTCGACGTCTACAGCCTGCGGGTGCTGCTGCGCGAACAGGGGATCGAGGTCTCCAGTATCGACTACCTCAAGCTGAGCGAGGAAAAGAGCCGCGAACTGACCACCTACATGACCCAGTTCACGCGGCCGCTGATCAAGCAGATCTACGGCGACGAGGCGCGCGACATCGATTCCATGGAGGGCCTGGTCGCCATGTTCCGCGACCCGGACATCCAGAAGGCCCGCCAGAACCTCCAGAAGATGGCCGACACCCTGGGCATCGGCATCATGGACGTCCCGGCGTTCCTGGAGGACTACGGCGACATCTTCCTGTCGCTGTCCTACTACCGCCAGTGCCTGGACCGCATCGAGCCGATCATCACCGAGTTCCTGACCTCGATGCGCGACCTGCGCAACAACTTCCAGCTCAAGAACGACCCCACCTTCATGAAGTCCTCGCAGGTGATCGAGAACACCATCAACGAGGTGACGGCGGGGGTCACCGGACGGTTCGAGAACTTCGACCGCTCCAGCCAGCGGATGTGGGACAACCTGTCGGCCGACCGCTTCGCCAAGGTGAAGTCGCTGATCGAGAACTACCACACCACCATCGGCGGCGTGCTGTGCGGCCTCAGCGTGAAGATGAGCATCTGGAAGCACCTGTTCCCCTACCCGGAGTTCGGCGGACCGATCCGCCGTTCCGAGTTCATGATGAGCGAGATCCGCCAGGGCATCGAGAACATCCAGCGAATCGAGGAATCGGCGCCGATGCTCTCGGAACTGGCCTGACCCCGATCAGTCGAGCCGCGTCCCGGCCGGGATCGGGAACCCGCGCAGCATCGCCCCGGCGTCCATCGGCGCCTTGCCGGCCCGCTGCACGGTCAGCGGCCGCAGGGCGCCGCGCCCGCAGGCGACGGTCAGGGCGCCGTCGAGCACCGATCCGGGTTCGCCGTCCGCGTCCACCGTCTCGGCCGCCGTCACCTTGATCCGGGTGCCGCCGACCGCGAACCAGGCGCCCGGCCAGGGGGTGTAGCCGCGCACCGCGCGGGCGACCTCGGTGTTCGGCCGGGTCCAGTCCAGGCGGCCTTCGTCCTTGTCCAGCTTGGCCGCGTAGGTGACCCCGCGCTCCGGCTGTTCGATCTCGTTGAGCAGCCCCGCCTGCACCCCGGCCAGGGCGTCGACGATCAGCCGGGCGCCGATCCCGGCCAGGCGGTCGTGCAGGGTCTGCGCGGTGTCGTCGCCGGTGATCGGCGTCGCCTCCCTGAGCAGCATCGGACCGGCGTCCAGCGCCGGCACCACCCGCATGACGGTCACCCCGGTCTCGGCGTCGCCGGCCAGCAGGGCGCGCTGGATCGGCGCCGCGCCGCGCCACCGGGGGAGCAGGGACGCATGCACGTTGAGGCAGCCGAGACGCGGCGCGTCGAGCACCGCGCGCGGCAGGATCAGGCCGTAGGCGGCGACCACCGCCAGGTCGGCCCCGAGGTCGGCGAACGCGGCGCGGTCGGCCGGGTCCTTCAGGTTGGCCGGGGTGCGCACCTCGATGCCCTTGGCCACCGCCGCCGCGTGAACCGGACAGGGGCGTTCCTTGTGGCCGCGTCCGGCGGGGCGCGGCGGCTGCGCGTAGACGCAGGCCACCTCGTGGCCGGCCGCCACGACGGCCTCCAGCGACGGCACCGCGAAATCGGGACTGCCCATGAAAACGACGCGCAGGCTCATGACGGGACCATCCTCCGAGGATCGTGACGGGAGGATGTCTGTTTAGCGCGGTTCGGCGACCCGGGTCCAGGCGGCGCCGAGGATGCGGCCCTGCCCGGCCTCCTGGACCAGCACCGCGCAGGCGTCGCCGCGGTCGGCGAGCCAGTCGGCCGGCACCACGAACTCGGCCGCTCCGCCGTCCCAGACGCCGATCGGCATCAGGGCGCGCACCACGTTGATATTGGTCAGCACCCGGCCGCGGTTCTCGCCGCGCCGCACCCGGGTCCGGTGCGTCTCGTCGAACATCACCGCCAGCACCTCGGCACGGCCGAGTCCGTCGACCGCCGGCAGGCGGACCCGAAGGCCGCCGGCCGTGCCGCTCAGGGCCACCGGGACGTCAGGCGTCGCGTCGCGGGCCCGCGCGATGCCGTCCAGCACCGCGCCGCGCCGCGAACCGACCTCGGAGTAGAGGCCGTGGATCACCATCTGCGGGGTGTAGACGCTGCGTTCGCCGAGTCGCCGCGCGTAGCGCCGCTGGCGGTGGCCGTGATCGGGATCCGCGTAGGGGTCCTTCCAGCCGATGTGGTCCCAGTAGTCCACGTGGAACGACAGCCCGAGCACGTCGTCGCGCGCCGTCAGGTCGCCCAGCAGGTCATCGGCCGGCGGGCAGGAGGAGCAGCCCTGGGAGGTGAAGAGTTCGACCACCACCGGGGTCGGCGCCGCGGCGTCCGCCGGAACCACGCCGGCGACCGCCAAGCCGAAAACGCAGAGCCAGGTCCGAAGCAGGTTTTGCATGCGCGAAGGGTACCCGAGACGGCCGATCACGACCAATCACATGGCGGTGAAAGCGGTTGGCGTCTGAAACGGCACGGCTGGACGGTTCTTTGTTTTCCGCAGCCGCTCACTTGGTTATGATCCGCCCGAACCGACCCGTCCTCCGGCGCGCGGAGTGCCCGGCGCGGCGGGATGATCGCCTTGGGAGCACGAACCCGTTGATGCATTCGAAACCGATTCACGCGCCCCTGGGGGCCGCCGGGCGGCAGCGGGGTGACCGGTGATGTTGAAGGTCATCCGCGCCAAGCTGCACGGCATCCGGGTCACCCGCGCCGACCTGAACTATCACGGCTCGATCTCGCTCGACCCCGAGCACTGCGAGGCGGCCGGGATCTATCCCATGGAGTTCGTCGAGATCTGGAACAAGAACTCGGGCTCCCGCCTGTCCACCTACGTGATCCACGGCGAGCCGGGGTCGCGCTGCTGCGTGCTGAACGGGGCCGCCGCGCGCACCTGCCAGATCGGCGACGAACTGATCGTGGCGGCGGCCGACTACATCTCCGGCCCGGGTGCGCTCTATGCCCTGAAGCCGCGCATCCTCACCTTCCTGCCGAACAACGAAATCGACCAGACCCTGGCCTACGACGTGTTTCGCAGCTCCGAGAGGCCCTACGACTTCCGTATCATCGACCTGGACAGCCAGTCGCAGGACGGGTGCCATACCTGGCCCAACGTGGACGTGGCGGCGATCCGCGCCGACCTGCAGGCCAAGGGGTGGGCCGACGACGTCGTCGCCGCGTTCATCGAGACGCATTTCTCGCTTTAGAGTATCCGTTGCCGCTCGCGGGACGGGGGCCCTTGCCGGGAAAGGATGCCACGATGGATTTCGAGAAGCTCACCGAACGGGTGCGCGGGTTCCTCCAGGCCGCCCAGGGCCTGGCGGCGCGCAGCCACCACCAGCGCCTGACCCCCCTGCACCTTCTGAAGGTCATGCTCGACGACAAGGAGGGCATGGCGGCCAACCTGATCCGCGCCGCCGGCGGCGATCCGGCGCGCGCCCTCCAGCAGACCGAACTGAAGCTCGGCAAACAGCCCGCCGTGCAGGGATCCGGCGCCGGCCAGATCTACGTCGACGCGGACACCGCGCGGCTGCTCGACCGGGCCCGCGAGATGGCCGAGAAGGCCGGCGATTCCTACATCACCGCCGAACGGGTGCTGCTCGCCATGGCGCTCGACGCCGGCGGCGACGCCGGCGGCGCGCTGAGGGACGCGGGGGTCACCCCGCAGGGCCTGAACGCCGCCGTCGAGGACCTGCGCAAGGGCCGCGCCGCGGACAGCGCCGACGCCGAATCCGGCTACGACGCCCTCAGGAAGTACACCCGCGACCTGACGGCGGCCGCCGCCGAGGGCAAGACCGACCCGGTGATCGGGCGCGACGAGGAAATCCGCCGCGCCGTGCAGGTGCTGTCCCGGCGCACCAAGAACAACCCGGTGCTGATCGGCGAACCCGGGGTCGGCAAGACCGCCATCGTCGAGGGCCTGGCGCAGCGGATCGTCGACGGCGACGTGCCGGAGGCCCTGAAGGGCAAGCGGCTGCTGGTCCTCGACCTGGGCGCCCTGGTCGCCGGCGCCAAGTTCCGCGGCGAGTTCGAGGAGCGCCTGAAGGCGGTGCTGAGCGAGGTCTCGGCGGCGGCCGGCGAGGTGGTGCTGTTCATCGACGAGATGCACACCCTGGTCGGCGCCGGGGCGGCGGAAGGCTCCATGGACGCCTCCAACCTGCTCAAACCGGCCCTGGCGCGCGGCGACCTGCACTGCGTCGGCGCCACCACGCTCAACGAATACCGCAAGCACGTGGAGAAGGACGCCGCCCTGGCGCGCCGGTTCCAGCCGGTGTTCGTGCCCGAGCCGACGGTGGAGGATTCCATCTCGATCCTGCGCGGCCTGAAGGAGAAGTACGAACTTCACCACGGGGTGCGGATCGCCGATGCCGCCCTGGTCTCCGCCGCGACCCTGTCCAACCGCTACATCTCGGATCGCTTCCTGCCCGACAAGGCGATCGACCTGATGGACGAGGCGGCCTCGCGGGTGCGCATGGAGGTGGATTCCAAGCCGGAGGACCTGGACGAGCTCGACCGCCGGATCGTCCAGATGAAGATCGAGCGCGAGGCCCTGAAGAAGGAATCCGACGCCGCGTCGCGCGACCGCCTGAAGACCCTGGAACGGGACCTGTCGACCCTGGAGGAGCGGTCCGGGCGGCTCACCGCGCAGTGGGAGGCCGAGAAAGGCGCCCTGTCGGTGGCCACCGGACTCAAGGAAAAGCTGGACCAGGCCCGCATCGCGGGCGAGCGGGCGATGCGCGAGGGCAGGTACGAGGAGGCCAGC
>JANQGL010000346.1 GCA_028277325.1 Magnetospira sp. | reverse complement strand
GAAGTCCCTGGCGATCAAACCGAAATCCGCCGCGTGCTTCATGTGGTCGTAGACTTCCGCCGAGCGCAGGAGGGCCTTGGTGGGAATGCAGCCCCAGTTGAGGCAGATGCCGCCCAGGTGCTCGCGTTCCACGAGGCCGACCCGCATGCCCAATTGCGCGGCGCGGATGGCGGCCACGTAGCCGCCCGGCCCGCCGCCGATGACGATGAGGTCGAACTTGGTGCCGCCCATGGTTCGCTCCTACAACATCAGGCCAATCGGGTCCTCGATCAGCCGCTTGAGGTCCTGCACGAAGCGGGCCGCCGTGGCGCCGTCGATGCAGCGGTGGTCGACCGCCAGGGTGAGGGTCGTCACGGTGGCGATGCCGAGCGCCCCGGCCTTGACCACCGGGCGCGGCTCCCCGGCGCCGACCGACAGGATGCCGCCCTGCGGCGGGTTGAGGATGGAATTGAAGGCCTTGACCCCGAGCATGCCCATGTTGGAAACGGTGAAGGTGCCGCCCTGATACTCCTCGGGTTGCAGTTTGCCGGCCCGGGCCTTCTCGGCCAGGGCGCGCGTCTCGGCCGACAGGGTGGCCAGGCCCTTGGACGCCGCGTCCTTGAGGATCGGCGTGATCAGGCCGCCCTCCACGGCCACCGCCACCGAGATGTCGACCCGCTTGAAGCGCAGGATGGCGTCGTCCGTGTAGGCCACGTTGGCCTCCGGCACCTTGACCAGGGTCAGCGCGGTGGCCTTGACGATGAAATCGTTGACCGAAAGCCTGTAGTCGGCGCCCTCGCGGTCGTTGAGTTGGGTGCGCAAGGCCAGCAGCGCGTCCAGGTCCACGTCCACCGACACATTGAAATGCGGCACGTCGCGCGCCGATTCGGTAAGCCGCGTGGCGATGGTCCTGCGCATATTGGTGTTGGGCAGCGCCTCGAACTCGGGCATCAGGGCGAACACCGGGTCGGCGGCGGTGGGCGCCTTGGCGGCCGGGGCCGGTGTCGACGGTGCGGCGGCAGGGGCCTCGGCGACGACCGGAGTCCGCCCGGCGCCCTCGGCGAGCGCCGTCTCGACATCCCGCTTGACGATCCGCCCGCGCGGCCCGGAGCCGTCGAGCGCCCCGAGGTCCAGGCCTGCCTGCCGGGCCAGGCGGCGGGCCAGGGGACTGGCGAACACCCGTTCGCCGGCGCGCCCGGATGGCGCCGCGGTTTGGGTCGCGGCATCGGTGGTCCGCGGGTTGGCGGCGGTCGGCGCGTCGGCGGCCGGGATCGCCGCCGCGAAGCCGTCGAGGGCCGAGGCGTCCTCGCCGTCCTCCAGCAGCAGGGCAATGGGCGCGTTGACCGCCACGTTGTCGGTGCCGGCCGACACCAGGATGCGGCCGAGCACGCCGTCGTCCGCCGCCTCCACCTCCATGGTCGCCTTGTCGGTCTCGATCTCGCAGAGCACGTCGCCGGCCGCCACCGGGTCGCCTTCCGCCTTCTTCCAGGCGGCGAGCCGGCCTTCGGTCATGGTCGGCGACAGGGCGGGCATCAGGACCTGAATCGGCATGGCGGCGCCCCCCTCAGGCGTAACAGACGGCGCGGGCCGCGGCGACCACCCTGTCGGCGGTGGGCAGGGCCAGGGCCTCCAGGTTGGCGGCATAGGGCAGCGGCACGTCCTCGGCGCAGACCCGGGCCACCGGGGCGTCGAGCCAGTCGAACGCCTGTTCCATCGTCAGCGCGGCCAGTTCGGAGCCGATGCCGGCGAACGGCCAGCCCTCCTCGACGCTGACCAGCCGGTTGGTCTTCCGCACCGAGGCGACGACGGTCGCCGCGTCGAGCGGACGGATCGAGCGCAGGTTGATCACCTCCGCCGAAACGCCCTGCCCGGCCAGCCGGTCGGCCGCCTCCAGGGCCACGTTCATCATCCGCGAGAAGGCGGTGAGGGTGACGTCGGTGCCGGCCCGCTCCACCCTGGCGAGACCGATCGGCAGCACGTAGTCCTCCGACACCGGCACGTCGAAGGCCTGCCCGTACATCAGTTCGTTTTCCAGCACCAGCACCGGATTGGGATCGCGGATCGCGGCCTTCATGAGGCCCTTGGCGTCGGCCCCCGACCACGGCGACACCACCTTCAGGCCCGGCACGTGGGCATACCACGAGGCGAAGCACTGGGAATGCTGGGCGGTGACCCGGGCGGGGGCACCGTTGGGGCCGCGGGACACGATCGGGCAGCCCATCTGGCCTCCCGACATGTAGAGAGTCTTGGCAGCCGAGTTGATGATCTGGTCCATCGCCTGCATGGCGAAATTGAAGGTCATAAACTCGACGATCGGTCTCAGACCCGCCAAGGCGGCGCCGTTGGGGCCGCGGAACACGATCGAGCAATGCACCTGGCCGCCCGA
>JANQGL010000249.1 GCA_028277325.1 Magnetospira sp. | reverse complement strand
ATCGGCTCGGCCGGCGGCTCCACGGTGGTCAGTGTCGAGGGCAAGGCCCTGGTGCGCATGGGCGACATGATCCCCTCCGGCAGCGGCATCATGACGATCCTCGGCCCGCCCGCCGCACCGTGGATCACCGACCAGGGGGCGCCCTGACATGAGCCTCGCACAGCGGCCGATCTGGGGGCGCGACCTCCGGCTCGACTACCGCCACGGCGGCTTCTACGAGGACGCCGACCTGGTGAACGCGGAGCGCTCGGCCGGGCCGGGCCGCGTGAGCGACCTGACCGTGGCGACGGAGCTGGATAGCGTCATCCAGGCGGTGGCCAACCGATTGAAGACGCGCAAGGGCGAACTGGCACCGCTTGGGCATCCCGACTACGGCTCGCGCCACCACGAGCTGATGGGCGAGCCCAATGTCGAGCGCACCCGCAATCTGATCAAGCTGTACGTGCTGCAGGCGCTGAAGCGCGAGCCACGCATCGAGACGGTAGTTCGCTGCGACGTCACGGCGGCCCACACCCCGCCGCGCGAGGTGGTGCGGATCGCGCTCGCCCTGAAGCTGATCGGCGAGCAGGCGCCGGCCAATCTCGTCATCCCGTTCTCGCTGGAGGCGTCCTAGATGACCTATGTCGCCGAGCCCTATGCCCTGTTCGTCGATGACCTGCTGACCGCCTTCACCGGCGGGTCGGTCCGGCAGGTGTTCCGCTTCCTGCCGGAGAACGAGCCGTTCGAACTCAGCGCCCCGGCCGAGGTGCTGGCCAAGACCGTGCGCGTCCACGGCATCGCGGGCGGGGCGCACCGGGTCTTCCAGCGCACCCGCGATTTCGAGGTCGACAAGACCCGCATCGTCTGGCTGACCGGCCCCGGCGGCGCGCGGCGCGAGACCGCCGTCTGGCCGGACCTCGGCACGCGCTTCTACGCCAATTTCGAGCACCGGGGCCTGTTCCAGTCGACGCCGCGCCTGACCGACCGCAACCCGGGCAGTGTCACCCGTCTGCTAGCCGAGAGCATGGGCCGCGAGCACGCGGTGCTGTCGGGGCAGCTGGAGGCCGTCTACCGCGCCGCCTTCCTGGAGACGGCCGAGGGCCGCGACCTGGATCAGGTGGCGGCCCTGGTGGGCGTCGCCCGGCGCGGTGCCAGCGCCGCCACCGGGCTGGTGGTGTTCGCGCGCGCCACGCCGGCGCCCGGCGATATCTTCATCGCCGCCGGGGTGCGCCTGTCCACGACGGACACGCCGGAGGTGATCTTCGAGGTCGCCGATGCCCGCACCCTGCGGCGCGGCGAGCTGTCGGTCGACGTGCCCGTCACCGCCCTGGTCGATGGCCCGGTCGGCATCGTGCCCGAAGGCGCCATTGGCCTGCTGCACCGGCCCATCCTGGGCATCGACACGCTGACCAACCCGCAGCCGACGGCGCTCAGCGGCGCCCGGGAAAGCGACGTGGATCTTCGCGCCCGCGCCTCGCGCGCCCTGGAAAGCGCCGGCAAGGCCACCCAGGGGGCCATCGTCGGCGCCCTGACGCGGGTGGCCGGCGTGCGCGAGAAGGACGTCCGCGTCGGCGAGGACCCCATCGCCCGGCCGGGCATCATCGAGGTGGACGTGGCCATCGGCCGGGAGCTGGACGAACTCCAGCGGGCCGAGACCATCGCCCGCGTGGCCGACCTGCTGGACGAAAGCCGACCGGCCGGCATCCGCGTGCTGGCCAACCTGGACGCGCCCCTGCCGGCGGGGGCGACGGCGCCGACCGGCAACCCGCGGGCCAGCGAGGCCGGCGATCCGGTCACCATGGCCGGCGGCGAGGACCTGTTCGTCGATGTCGATGTCTCGGCCACCTTGATCCCGTCGCGGCTGGACCTGGCGGCCGACCAGCGCGCCACCCTGCGCGCGGCCGGCGAAGCGGCCATCAACGCCTTCATCGCCGAGGCCGGGCTGGGCGAGGCCCTGATCTTCAACCGCCTCGTCGCCCGCCTGATGGCGCTGGAGGCCGTGCTGGACGTCTCGCTGGAGATGAGCCTGGCCGGCAACACCACCGACGGCCGGCAGAAGAACATCCTGCCGTCCAAGCCCGGCGCAAGGCCCCAGGCCGGGACCATCGCCGTGCAGGTGAGGGCCTCGCTGATCGTGATCGACGTCTCCATCGCGGTGACGCTGAAGGGCGTGGCCCTGCTCGACCAGCCGGACTCGGCGCGGGAAAGCGCGCGGGCGGCGGTCGAGGCCGAACTGCGCGCCGGGGTGCCCACCCTGGCGGTGCCGGAACTGACCGAGGCCGCGCTGCGCAGCCGGCTGTCCATCACCGACACCTACGAGGTGCGCGAACTGCATTACATGGTCACCTACCAGGACGCGGGCGTGCGGGTGCAGAGCCAGGACGTGACCCTGCCGCTGGGCGGGCTTGAGCAGCTCTGGGTGCGCGGCGTGTCGCTGCTCGACGGAGAGGGCGTATGAGCCGCGCCGACACCATCCTGTCGCGCTTCCCGGCCCATCTGGAGGCCGGCCAACGGGGCAAGCTGCTGGGGGTGATCGCCGGTGCCCAGGCGCGCGATATGGACGTGGCGGCGGCCGAGATGACCGCCATCCGCCGCGCCCACCGCATCCGCGAGGCGGACGAACTGACCGACGTCATGCGGCTGGGGGCGCTGCACCGGATCACCGCGGCCGGGCTTGAGGTGCTGGCGCTGCGGTTCGAGCGCGCGCGGGCCGATCTGGCGATCGTGGACGGCGGCGACCCGCTGGCGGACCGGCGGGCGGCGGCCGAACGGCTGCTCGACACCTTCGGTCTGGACGGCGAGCCGCCGCGCCTGACGGCCTACCTTGATGACGGACTCGACGCGTCGGCCCTGGACGGCGCGGACGGCGAGACGGCGCTGGGCCGGCTGTCGACGGCCGCGCACCAAGCCCTCAGGCGGGCGTCCTATGTCACGCTGGCGCGGGCGCGGGTGCTGGGCATCTGTCGCCGGCATGCCCTGGGCAACGGCACGGTGGCGGCGCTGATCGAGGGCGCGGCCAACGCGCTCGATCTCGACATCGGGCCGATCCTGCACAGCGCCGACCGCTACCTGCACGCCGCCCTGGCCACCGACCGGCTGCGCCTGGACGGGCCGCCCGACGACACCGGCCGCGCCACGCCGCTGCCGGTGGCCGAGGAGATCGTCGGCCTGATCGAGAACCCGCAGCGGCGGGAGACCACCGACGCCGCGTTCCGCCACCACGGCGAATGCTTCGAGGTGAGACGCCGGGGCTTCGAAAGCGTGCGGCCGGCGATCCGGATCTACGGCGAGGGCGAGCGCACCCACCGGGCGATGGTGGTCAACCGCGACGAGGGGCGCGGCGTCGGCTTCATCGGCCAGGTACCGGCCGGCGGCCTGCTGGAGATCGACGAGGACGGGCACGCGCGCCTTGACGGCGCCGACGTGACCTCGTTCGCGTTCTCCTTCCACGGGGCCGTGTTCGCCGACGGCGACGCGCCGCACGACAGGGATTTCCGCTTCGACGCGGCGGACTGCGCCTTCGCCGTCAGCCAACCTGCCGGCGCCATCGGGCGGGGCTTTTCGTATCCCCACGCCGGCCGGCCGATCACCGTGCCCGGCATCGGCGTCGGCGTGACGCGCTGCGCGGCGTTCTGCGGACTGGCCCATTTCAACAGTCGGATCCAGGCGCAGGCATCGCTGGTCACGCCGGTGCCGACCCTGTTCTCCGGCACCTTCGACCGCACCGTGT
>JANQGL010000233.1 GCA_028277325.1 Magnetospira sp. | reverse complement strand
CGCCCGGCGGCGGCGCCTCCAGGTCATCGCGCCGCGCCGCCGCCAGGGCCGCGAAATCGGCTTCCGCCCACACCGCCGCGCCGCGCGCGGCGGCCAGTGCCCGCAGCACCGGGTGGTCGCCCGGCGTTCCCGCCAGCATGGCGGCCAGGGAGTCGGCCCACCATTGCAGGCGCATGTGGGCCAGGATCGGCTCGCGGGCGCGCAGGGCGGCGGCGGAGAGTTCGGCGTTGACGGCCAAAACGCCGAGCAGGGCGCGACGGCGTTCCGGCGGCGCGAACAGGGCGCACAGGAAGCGGTCGGGGTCGGCGGCGCGGACAACGCTGAAAATAGCGCCGTCTTCCATTTCAAAGCTGATTCTGGAGACTCTTGGGTTTCATGCAGAGATTTACGTAAAAAGGATCCAAGACCTGAAAAAAGCTCGAGTCTTGCATTATCTTATGAATATCTTCAGAAGTCACAGTGATATCCTCGACATTGGGCCGCAACTCGTAAATTTCGGAATCGGTTGCCATATAGTGCGAAAAGATATTTTCAATGCACTTCAGAGACACCCTTCGAAAATGCAGGTACTTCCTCAACAAAAGATTCGGAGGTATTTGGGCGACATTCATGTTCAGCACAGCACAGGCTGAAAGGAAAGAAAAACTTTCGTTCATGTAAACCAAATTATCGTCGGTCACGTTATCCGTACCGACATTTCTAAATGGATGAACGGTTGCAATAACTAAAGATTGAATTGCGGCAATCTTATAGTTTTTTGTTCTAGCCCCTTTCTCTAGATATTTTCTTTTATATTGATCGCTGATGCAAAAATAGCAACTTACACAATATTTAATAAGACTGTCATCAATAATATACTGACCGGACAAGCCTTTAGAATCAAGAAATTCAGACTTTGCAGCCGCAATCTTACGCAAAAATTCTATACGATCTAAGATTTCTTGTCTTCTATCCGGCACTTCGTCGATCATTGAAAAAACCCTCTCACGCAGGCAGATTTTCCACCTACAGTATATACAGACCAATTAAATAAATTTTAGTGCGTTGGCAAGAAAACCCTAGCGTTCACGGGCGCTTTCAAGCGCTTTGGTGTGCAGTTCAAAAAAACTAGTTTTGTTCTGATCAATCCAATCAGACCATGCACTCGTATCAGCAACATCACTATCGTTCAGATCGAGCAAATTGTCGGCCTTGCGTACAGCAGGTCCATTAATCTGGTTTTTGCCGGGGTTGCTCGCTTGCCGAACCGACATGATTCCCTCCGTCGTGGTAGCTGCTGCGCAACTTGCACAAAATATACTGCATCAAGCCGCACAAAAGCGCAACATGTATGTGTAACTGGAAACTACAACGAGAATCCGCTACAATGCTAGGCATACAATGGTCAACAAAATCCCAGCAACCAGCCCCTAAGCGCTGAATTGTTGAGGATCTGTCAGACGCAAGATGAGCGGTCCTTTATCACAATTGCAGATGACTGTCAACCCAATTTTGGATGAAAATCTTTGCCGGTGTGATGGATTCGAAGTTCGCGACAGTATTCGAGGCCGACTCCATGGCGAACTTCGAATCCGAGACCACACTAGAATCAAAAATTTACCTAGTGTCCTCATCGAATCCGAAGTTCGAAAACGCCCACCCCGTAATGAAACTAGCTTCGGCTTAATCAGGACACCGGAGATGTGCGCAATTAATCCACTTACAATGACACCGTCGGTACCGATCTGACATTTCCGAATATCGCATCATGTGTACTTCTGCCGGCGACATAATTGCTCCTCTCGGTTTGAATTTCCGATCGACGACGAAATTTCGGCGGTATCAGCTCCGCCCCCCTTCAAATATCCCGCCGCCCCCCCCATCTGAGGGGGACTTTCAGAACCTTCACCGCATCGGAGGACTATGGACATGGCTTTTGAACTGCCGGCGCTTCCCTATGCGAAAGACGCGCTCGCACCGCACATGTCGGCCGAGACCATGGACTACCACCATGGCAAGCACCACAACACCTACGTGGTGAACCTGAACAAGCTGCTGGACGGCGGCGACCTGGCCGGCAGGACGCTGGAGGAGATCGTCGCCGCGACGGCCGGCGACGCCTCCAAGGCCGGCGTGTTCAACAACGCCGCCCAGGTGTGGAACCACACCTTCTTCTGGCACTGTATGAAGCCGGGCGGCGGCGGCGCCCCGAGCGGCGACCTGGCCGCCAGGATCGACGCCGCGTTCGGCTCCCTCGACAAGTTCAAGGAGGACTTCACCCAGGCCGCGCTGACCCAGTTCGGGTCCGGCTGGGCCTGGCTGGTGGTCGACGGCGGCGACCTCAAGGTCACCAAGACCCCGAACGCCGACACCCCGATCGCGCACCGCCAGACGCCGCTGCTCTGCATCGACGTGTGGGAGCACGCCTACTACGTCGATCACCGCAACGCGCGGCCGAAGTTCGTCGAGACCTTCCTCGGCCACCTGGTCAACTGGGACTTCGCGGCGGAGAACCTCGCCAAGGCGTAGCCCGCGTCCCTGTTCCGGGACGCCGCATGGCCGGGCCCGTCCCGGCCATGCGGTTGGCCCGGCCGCGCCTCCGATCAGAACATCTTCTGCAGACTGAGGGTCAGCAGCTTGCGCAGGTTCCTGGAGTCGGGCCCGTCGACGCCGCGCGCGACGCCGCTGACCGCGACCCGGGACTGGCTGTCGGCACAGAACACGGCCAGGGTCCGCACCTCGCCGTCCGGACCGATGCCGCCGCCACGGGTCGGGATGTCGCCCTGACAGACGCGGTCGATGGAACGACCGGGCTGGGCGCCTCCGAACACCAGCACGATCCGGTATTGCGGATCGCCGGCCAGGTCGCGGTCGGTGGTGAACGACACCCCGCCCAGTTGCGTGACGCCGCGCCGGAACGCCTCGGCGACCACCGCGTCGAGGCCGGCCCCCGCGTCCGCGAACGGATTGCCGCGCAGGTCCACCCACACCGGTCCCTTGGCGGCGGCGCCGCGCAGGAAGGTGAAGCTGTCGCCCATGCTGTAGTCGACCACCACCTGATAGCCGGCGTTGTCGCAGGCCGCGGCCAGCAGGGCGGCGGCCCCGCCAAGCAGGGCCCTGAAAGCCTTCGGGATCATGCGCCGTCTCCTTCCGCGGGGTGGGTTCAGTTGCGCCCGTAGATGTCGTCGAACCGGACGATGTCGTCCTCGCCGAGGTACGACCCGGACTGCACCTCGATCAGCCGCAGCGGCACCTTGCCGGGGTTCTCCAGGCTGTGCGAACTGCCGACCGGGATATAGGTCGACTCGTTCTCGAACACCAGGTACGCCTCGCCGTTGCGGGTCACCTTGGCGGTGCCCTGGACGACGATCCAGTGCTCGGCCCGGTGATGGTGCATCTGCATCGACAGCCTGGCGCCGGGTTTCACCGTGATCTGTTTGACCTGGAACCGCTCGCCGGCGTCGATGCCGGTGTAGTGCCCCCAGGGGCGGAACACCGTCGAATGGGTCACGTGCTGCGGCCGGTCGCGGCGTTTCAGGTCGGCGACGATGTCTTTCACCTCCTGCGCCCGGCCGCGCGGCACCACCAGAACCGAGTCGTCGTTGACCACCACCACCAGGTCGCGCACCCCGAGCGCGGCGACCAGCGGCCCGTCGCTGGCGATATAGCTGTCGGCCGCGTCGATGGCCGTCACGTCGCCTTTCAGGACATTGCCCTGCGCGTCCTTGCCGCTGACCTCCCACAGGGTGTTCCACGACCCCACGTCGCTCCACCCCATGTCCACCGGCACCACGGCGGCGGCCCGGGTCCGCTCCATCACCGCGTAGTCGATGGAGTCCGACGGACAGGCGGCGAAGGCGTCCTCGTCGAGGCGCAGGAAGTCGAGATCGTCGCGGCTGCCGGCCAGGGCGGCCCGGCAGGCGTCCAGGATGTCGGGACGCAGGCGCTCGACCTCGTTCAGAAACGCCGACACCTGGAACAGGAAGATGCCGCTGTTCCAGACATGGGCACCGGAGGCCAGATAGGATTCGGCGGTCTCCTGGTCCGGTTTCTCGACGAACGAGTCGACCGCGTAAACGTCGTCCAGACCGGCCAGGGGATCGGCCGCGCGGCGGATGTAGCCGTAACCGGTCTCCGGACGCTCCGGGTGGATGCCGAAGGTGACCAGATGCCCGGCCCGGGCCGCCGCCGCGGCCCGATCGACCGCGGCATGGAAGGCCGCCCGGTCGGCGATCCGGTGGTCCGACGGCAGCAGCAGCAGCAGGGCGCCCGGCCCCGCCGTCGCCAGGTCGAGCGCCGCCAGGGCGGCGGCCGGGGCGGTGTTGCGGCCGACCGGCTCCAGGATGATGCGGCGCGGCGGCAGGCCCACCAGGTGCAACTGCTCGGCGACGACGAACCGGTGGGCGTCGTTGCAGATCACGGTCGGCGCCGCGAACATTTCGCCGGCGGTGCGCAGCGCGGTCTCCTGCAGCATGGTCCGCTCGCCGACCAGCGGCAGGAGCTGTTTCGGATACAGGCTGCGCGAGGCCGGCCACAGCCGGGTGCCGGAGCCGCCGGACAGCAGGACGGGATGGACGGCGGCGTCGCCCGCGGCCCGACCGCTCATCGATCGGACCCCGTTTCGAGGGTCGGATGCGGCGTCCGCCGCAGGTGGCGGGCCAGCCGCCGCGCCCTCCAGAGGAATTTCGGGTTGCCGATGACGTAGCGCCGGAACAGCCGCGCCGGCTCCTTCCGGAGGCGGTACAGCCACTCGATTCCGAGCCGCCGCATCCACAGCGGGGCGCGCGGCACCCGGCCGGCCAGGAAGTCCAGGATCGCGCCGCCGCAGACGATGCATACCGGATGCCCCGCGGCGACGGCGCGGACCAGTCCGGCCACCCGTTCCTGTTTCGGCATGCCCATGCCGAGCACCACAAGGTCGGGACGCGGCGCGCTCTCCGCGAACAGGGCCGGATAGGCGTCGTCCGGACGGAATCCGTCGGCGACCGAGACCACCTCGACGCCGAACCGCGTCCGCGCCGCCTCGGCGGCCACCGACAGGAACGGTTCGCGGGTCCCCCACAGGGCGACCGGACGACCTTCGAAGGCGTCGAGGAGGCGCGGGATCAGGTCGGTGCCGTTCATGTTGCGGCCGGGATCGCGTCCCAGGTTGCGGAACAGGGCCGACATGCCCGACCCGTCGCGCAGCAGCAGGTTGGCGCCGTGCAGCGCGTCGAAAAAGACCCGGTCATCGGCCAGGCCGTTCATGGCATGCGCGTTGACGAACCCGACCACCCGGGCCTCGCCCCCGGCCGCCAGGTCTCCGGGCAGCGCGGTGTCCTCGTCGGGCGTCGAGACAACCCGGATTTGATCGACAATGGTCAGCCAACGGGCGCGCCACATGCGAAGCCTCCTCCTCCTATGATTCACCGTCGCGCCGCGACCGAACCCATTCGCTCTGGCGCCGGCGCAGGAACCCGAGATACACGGGGATTTTCCGCAGCGCATAGACCGGCGCCATGGCGAGATCGCCGAGCCGGATCGCGTCGCGGCCGTGCCGCGCCCAGGCCGCCATCACGGCGCCGCCGACCAGGACCACGGCACCCAGCGCCAGCACCAGAGGCAGGGCGCGTCCCGACAGGGCGAAGAAGGCCGCGTCGACGGCCAGCAACCCGCCGGCCGCCAGCACGAACAGGGCCAGCGGCGGCACCAGGAGATCGAGTGTCAGGCCGAGCAGCCGGACGTCGAGGCGCGTCACCGCCGTGGCCAGAAGACGCGGCGCCAGATCGCGCATCACCCCCAGGTGTCCGTGCTCCCAGCGCGTCCGCTGGCTGCGCTGCCCGTCCTCGTTGACCGGAAACAGACTGCTGACCTTGGCGTCCGGCAGGAACAGGGTCGGATGGCCGGCCGCGGCGAGGTCGAGACCCAGCTTCAGGTCCTCGACGATATGCCCGCTCGCCACCTCGGCGTCGCGGATCAACGGCCACGGGAACGCCATCCCGGTGCCCATGAGCTGGCAGGGCAGGCCCAGGCGCAGGTATCCCAGCGGCCGGACCAGGTTCTTGACCAGCCAGGCGAACCGGGCGATGCGGATCGACAGACCGGCGCCGTCCGGCGCCTGCATCAGGTAGAGCGCCTGCACCGGGCGGCCGCCGCCGGCCGCGGCCCCGGCCAGGCGGTCGAGGGCGTCGTCGGCCACTGCGCAGTCGGCGTCGACGATCACCACCACCTCCGGCGGGTCGGCCTCCAGGTGGCGCAGCCCGAAGTCCAGGGCGTAGCCCTTGCCGCGGCGCGTCGTGTCGCGCCGCTCGATGACCTCGGCGCCGGCCGCGCGGGCCCTCTGCGCCGTATCGTCGGAGCAGTTGTCGGCCACCACCAGGATGCGGTCGCCGTCCGCCATCCGGTCGGCCAGGGGCGCCACCGTCGCGGCGATGCCGGGCGCCTCGTCATGGGCCGGGATCA
>JANQGL010000033.1 GCA_028277325.1 Magnetospira sp. | reverse complement strand
AAATCGCCCTCCCGAATCTCGAAGCGCGCGTCCTCCACGGCCGGCGTGTCGCCGTAGGCGAAGGTGACGTTCTCGAAGGCGACGGCAACGGTCATCGGGTGCCGGTCCGGTCCCGGGCGGCGGCCGCGAGCGCCTCGGCGGTGGCGCGAATCATCGCCGGCCAGTCGCGGTCGAGCGGATTGAGCGTCCGGACCTCGGCACCCAGGTTCCCGGCGATCGCCCGCGCCGCGCGCCGCGAGAACTGGCGCTGCACGAAGACCGCCGTGACGCCTTCGGCACGGCCGATGTCGATGGTCTTGCGCAACTCGCGCGGGCTCGGTTCGCCGCCCGCCACCTCGATCGGGATCTGGCGCAGGCCGTAGTCGTCGGCGAAATAGCCCCAGGCCGGATGGACCACCATGAAGGCGCGCGAGTCGGTCTCCGCCAGGACGGCCGCGGCATCGGCGTCGGCGGCGCCGATCTCGGCGACGGTGGCGGCGTAGTTGCGCCGGAACGCGGCGGCCTCGTCCGGACGGGCGTGGACCAGGGCGTGCAGCACCGTGGAAGCCATCAGGCGCATCGCGGCGGGCGACACCCAGACATGGGGATCGGGCATGCTGCCGTGCGCATGGTCGTGGGCCTCCGCGTGATCCGCGTCACGATCATGGTCGTGATCATGCTCCTCATCATGATCATGGTCGTGATCATGGTCCTCGCCCTCGGGGTGGTGATGCGCCTCGATGGCCCGGTGCTTCACCCGCACCGCCATGTTCAGGGTCTTGAGGCCGGGCACCGCCGATCGGAATCGCGGCAGCCAAGCCCGTTCGAAGGGCACGCCGATGGTGAAATAGACGTCCGACTCCGACAGTTCGCGCATCTGTCCCGGCGTCGGCTCATAGGTGGCCGGGGAGGCGCCGGGCGGCACCATGACGGTGACGGTCACCGCCGCGCCGCCGATCGACTCGACCAGCCAGGCCTGCGGCAGCACCGAGACCATTGCCCGCACCGGCCCTGACGCCTCCGCCTTGGCGGCGCCGGCCCAGGACGCGAAGAGCGAGACGAGAAGAATGCCGGCGACAATCCGCGAGGCCGGCCTGGCCGCGTCCGCCGCCCGCCGCGCGGGTCGTTTCCGGTTCAAGTCCAGGGTCATGTCCGAGAATCCTCATCGTTGCGTCCGAGACGGGACGGCTCAACGTCGCGCGGTCCCGCAGCTTGCCTTGCTGCGGCGTATAATATACGTTACGGTGGTGAATTCAAGGGCCGGAACCTCCGAACGATGCAGCGACCGCTGACCCCCAACCACCAGCGAATCTTCGACGCGCTGCGGACCGCCGGACGGCCGGTGACCGCCTATGAGGTCATCGACGCCGTGCGGCCGTTCGGGATCAGCGCGCCGCCCACCGTCTACCGGGCCCTCAACCGCCTGATCGCCGACGGCCTGGCGCACCGCCTGGAAAGCCTCAACGCCTACGTGGCCTGCACCCATGACCACGACCCGCGTGGCGCGGTGCTGTTCACCATTTGCACCGGGTGCGGCGAGTCCCGCGAGATCGACGACCCGGACCTGAACGACCGGGTGATGGGCCAGGCCGCCAGGCAACGGTTCGTGGTCCGCGCGGCGACGCTGGAACTGCGCGGCATCTGCGCCGCCTGTGCCGAGGCGGCGGCCGACGAGGAGCCGGACGGCGGGTCCTGATCCCGGCAGGGATCACCCGGCAAAAGTTGCCAGATGCCCGCCGGACGCCGGCGCCGGGCTCCGCGTGCATCGAAAAACTGCTTTCTCGTTAACCCGTTAGCTTCCGGGCGCCGGCTGGCATTTGGCTTGCAGGGCGGAGCGTGGCATTGCGTTCGCCGCAGGATCACCGGATCGACGTGGGACCGACATGACACACCGCCTCATTGCCCTTTTCATCGGAGTTCGAGCGCTCGCGGTCGGCGGCCTGATGATCGCCTTGATGGCGCCGCCGGCCGCCGCCGCGTCGCGCATCAAGGACATCGTGGAGTTCGAGGGGGTGCGCGACAACCAGCTGGTCGGCTACGGCCTGGTGGTCGGTCTCAACGGCACCGGCGACAACCTGCAGGACGGCCACTTCACCAAGCAGAGCCTGCTCGCCATGCTGGAACGCCTCGGCGTCAAGCCGACCACCGACGGCCTGACCTCGGCCAACACGGCGGCGGTGATGGTGACCGCGGTGCTGCCGCCGTTCGCCCGCAAGGGCTCGCGGATCGACATCACGGTGTCGGCGCTCGGCGACGCCGAAAGCCTGCAGGGCGGCACGCTCCTGGTGACCCCGCTGCTGGGCGCCGACGGCGAGGTCTACGCGGTCGGCCAGGGCCAGGTGGCGATCGGCGGCTTCACCGCCCAGGGCGCCGCCGAGACGGTCACCAAGGGGGTGCCGACGGCCGGCCGGATCGCCAACGGGGCGATCGTCGAGCGCGAGATCGCGTTCGAACTGGGCTCCCTGAAAAGCGTCAACCTGGCCCTGCGCAATCCCGACTTCACCACCGCGCGGCGCATCGCCCAGGCGGTCAACGCCTTCCTCGGCACCGCCGCGGCGCGGCCGCGCGACCCGGCGACGGTGCTGCTGCGGGTGCCGGGCGACTACACCGAAAACGTGGTCGGTCTGTTGACCGACATCGAACAGCTGATGGTCGAGCCCGACCAGATGGCGCGGGTGGTGATCGACGAGAACTCGGGCACCATCGTGATGGGCCAGGAGGTGCGCATCAGCACCGTCGCCATCGCCCAGGGCAACCTGACCATCCGCATCACCGAGAGCCAGCAGGTCAGCCAGCCGGGCCCGTTCGCCGAGGTCGGCGAGACGACCACCGTGGACCGCACCGACATCCAGGTCGACGAGCAGGCCGACAACAAGTTGACGGTGGTCGACTCCGGGGTCACCCTGGAGCAACTGGTCACCAGCCTGAACGCCCTCGGCATCGGGCCGCGCGACATGATCACCATCCTGCAGGCGATCAAGGCGGCCGGCGCCCTGCATGCCGAACTGGAGGTGATGTGATGGCCGACCCGATGATCGCGCAGATGGACGCCGCCCTGGCGGCGGCCCGCCCGACCCGCGGCGGCGGCTTCTCGCCGGCCGAGCTGGCGCGGGCCCGCGAGACCGCCGAGGATTTCGAAGGCATGCTGATCGGCCGGCTCCTGCAGCCGATGTTCGAGGGGCTGGAGACCGAACCGCCGTTCGGCGGCGGCCAGGCCGAGAAGGTCTGGCGCGACCTGATGGTCGACGAGATCGGCAAGGAAATCGCCAAGGCCGGCGGCATCGGGATCGCCGACGACGTGATGCGCCAGATGCTCGCCCTTCAGGAGACGGCCCGATGATCGACCTCGACCCGACCCCGGCGACACCGCCCCGCAACGATCTGGTGAACGATGTCCGCCTGGTCGCCGAACGCCTGATCGAGTTCCTGGAACGCGAGAACGCGGCCCTGCAGGACAACGACATCGCCCACCTGCGCGCGACCGTCGACGAGAAGAACCGTCTCTCGGTGGGCTACGGCCGCCTGTTCCGCAAGCTGACCGCCGACCGGGCGCTGCTCGACGGCCTGTCCGACGACGAGCGGGCCCGGCTGCGCGAGACCGCGGCGCGCCTGGACGCCCGGTTGGATCTCAACGGCCAACTCCTGGAGGTCAAGATCAAGGCCGGGCAGATCGTCGCCGACATGATCGCCGAGGCGGCCCGGATGAGCCGGCCCGGACCCGGCACCTACGACAAGACCGGCGAGGTGGGGCGGCCCGATCCGCGGGCCCGCAACCGCACCCCGCTGACCGTCGACCGGTCGTTTTAGGGGACGTCCGCTCATGGCCGGGTCGATCACCCTTGCCCTGCAAACCGGTACCAGCGGCCTGCTCGCCAGCCAGGCCGGGCTCGACGTGGTGGCCAACAACATCGCCAACGTCAACACGGAAGGCTACTCGCGCAAGATCGCCAACTTCGAGCAGCGGGTGGTGGCGGCCGACGGGGCCGGGGTGCAGATTTCCGAGGTATCGCGCCTGGTCGACGAGAACCTGCTGAAGAGCTATCGCACCGAACTCGGCAACAACGCCGAGGTCGAGGTCCAGATCTCCTATTTCGAGCGCCTGCAGAACCTGTTCGGCGAGCCGGCCGACAACGATTCCATCTCGCACCTGGTGGAGGAGTTGACCCTGGCCTTCGAGACCCTGGCGACCGCCCCGGAACGCACCTTCGAGCAGGCCGAGGTGGTGCGCCGGGCGCGCGAGATCGGGGTCAAGCTCGAACTGATGACCGACACCATCCAGGACCTGCGCCGCCAGGCCGACGTGGCGCTCGCCGACATGACCGACCGGATCAACGAGCTGACCGCCGAGATCGAGGACATGAACAACAAGATCGTGGCCAGCGAGACGGTCGGCAAGGACGTGACCGATCTCCTGGACAAGCGGGACATGGCGCTCGACGAGTTGAGCAACTACCTGGATATCCAGTATTTCACCCGCGAGAACAACGACGTGGTGGTGTTCACCGAGGGCGGCTCGGCGCTCATCGACCACACCGCGCGGACCATGACCCACGTGGTCACCACCCAGATGGACGCCACCATCACCCACGCCAAGGGCAACATCAACGGCATCTTCCTGGGCGGCGGCGGCACCTCGTTGTCCGACATCACCAACGATGTGACGCGCGGCGAGCTGAAGGGCCTGATCGATCTTCGCGACCACACCCTGCCGGACCTGCAAAGCCAGCTCGACGAACTGGCGGCCGAGCTGCGCGACGCCGTGAACGCCATCCACAACCGGGGCGTGCCGTTCCCCGGCCTGACCTCGGCGACCGGGGTGCGCACCTTCCTCGATCCGAGCACCCAGACCATGACCCTGTCGGGCGGCGACGTGGCGATCGCGATCACCGACGGCACCGGCGCCCAGGTTTCGGCCACCACCCTGGACACCATCATGGTGGCCGCCGGCTTCACCTCGATGTCGGCGTGGAGCGTGAGCGACGTGGCCGACACCGTCGAGTCCTGGGTGCAGAGCAACGGCGGCTCGATCAGCGACACGGTGGAGATCGACAGCGACGGCCATCTGGCGGTGTCGATCAACACCTCCGACCGCGGCCTGGTGTTCCGCGATCAGGCCAGCACCGTGCTCGGCTCCGCCGCCGGCGACGTGACGATCCGGTACGACGCCAACGGCGACGGCACCGTCGATCGGGAGATCGGCGGATTCTCCAATTTCTTCCGCCTCAACGACGTTTTCGTCGACGGCCTGAACCTGACCCGGCAGGACAGCGAGATCAAGCCCGAGACCTACACCTACACGCCCCTGAACGGCGTCAACCTCCTGTTCAAGGACGGTACCGGATTCGACGAGAGCGTGACCCTGCTCGGCGGCACCGCCTATTCGCTGCAGGACATCGCCGACCTGATCAACGACGACGACACCGGAATCTCGTTCATCACCGCCACCGTGATGCCGGACGGCTCGGGCAACCGGCTGCGCCTGGAACACGACGACGGCCAGGTGTTCGAGATCATGGACAGCGCCGGGCTGGGATCGGCCAACTCGGTGATCGAGAACCTCGGCATCGCGCAGTCCAACGCCCGCGCCGCGCAGTTCTTCCAGGTCCGCGAGGACATCATCAGCACGCCCTCCCTGCAGAGCCGCGGGCTGCTGCAATGGGACGCCGACCGCGGCGCCGCCGGCGAGTACTTCATGAGCATCGGCGACAACACGGTCACCCAGGCGCTGGCCGAGATGATGACCAGCAGCCACGGCTTCGATTCCTCGGGCGGCCTGTTCGACCAGACGGTGACCTTCTCCGAATACGCCAACGCGATCCTGTCCTACAACTCGGGCCTGGCGGCGACCAACGAGCGCGCCTACGACAGCCAGTCGGCGCTGACCGAGGCGCTGCGCGAGCAGGCCGACAACTACAGCGGCGTCAATCTCGACGAGGAGATGGCCAACCTGCTGATCTTCCAGCAATCGTTCTCGGCCGCCGCGCGCGTCATCCAGACCGTCAAGGAAATGTTCGAGGCCCTCGAAAACGCCGTATAATGGCGGGACCAGACACCTAGGGAGAGACCGCAATGGTCGTCCGCGTCGCCAATCTTTCGGTCACCACCTCGCTGGTCAACCAGCTGCACGTCCTGCAGCAGCAGGTGCTGGAGAAGCAGACCCAGGTGTCGACCGAGAAGAAGTCCGATCAGTACGCCGGCATCTCCGACGATGCGCAGCGCCTGGTCAGCATCGAGAACCTGGCGATGCTCAACACCCGCTACATTCGCAACAACGAACTGATGGACACCCGCCTGCAGGTGCAGACCAACGCCTACGAGTCCATCGAGACGACGATCAGCGACATGCGCGGCCGCCTGGAATCGTTCCTGGAATTCTCGACCACCGACCAGACGGCGGTCGACGACATCCAGGACTGGGCGTTCAAGTCGCTGCAGGCCATCGAGAGCCAGCTCAACGCCTTCGTCGACGGCCAGTACCTGTTCGCCGGCTCGCAGACGCATACCAAGCCGGTCGATTTCGGGCTGACCAGCCTGTCCGCCTTCCAGGCCACCTATGACGGGAACACGGTGCAGTATCCGACCAGCCGCGACGCTCACCTGGCCGACCTGACCCTGTCCTCCGACCTGTCGGGCGGCACCGACTGGCTGGTGTTCGACGAGGCCACCAGCACCATCACCGCCACCTCGGGGAGTTTCGGCAACCTGTCGGCGGGCAGCGTGTTCACGGTCTCCGGCACCGCGTCCAACGACGGCACCTACGAGGTCACCGATCTCGGCGCCTTCACCACCGACGCCAACGACGCCGCGCCGACCATCACCCTGCCCGACGCCGGCACCCTGACCGCGGCCGATTTCGGCGATCTGAGCTTCACCGCGCCGCTGACCGTCACCGCCGCCACCGCGTCGTCCCTGTCCGGGATCTCGGTCGGCGAGCGGATCACCATCTCGGGGGCCAGCACCAGCGGCAACGACAGCACCTACGTGGTGACGTCCAACGACGGGACCACGCTGACCGTCTCGCCCAAGCAGATCACCGTCAACAGCATCGAGCTGACCACCGACGCGGCCGACGTGACGGCCGAAATCGAGCTGCCGCTCGACGCCATCACGCTCAAGACCGGCAACTACGGCACCCTGTCGTTCACCAACCCCGACACCATCGACGCCACCACCGCCGGCGCCTTCGCGGAGGTCGAGGCGGGCGACGTGATCGTGATCTCCAACGCCGGCACGGCGGCCAACGACGGCACCTACACGGTCGCCTCGGTCAACGCCACCTCCGACCAGCTCACCATCGTCAAGAAGGAACTGGTCGACGAGGGATCGTCCGGCTCCGAGGTGGACGGCACCCTCACCGCCACCTCCTGGTACAAGGGCGATACGCAGGTCCTCACCCACCGGATCGACAAGGACTTCTCGTTCGACATGGACATCAACGCCGTCCATCCGGCGTTCGAGAAGGCGATCCGGGCCATGGGCATCCTCGCCCAGGGCGCGTTCGGCACCGCCGGCGGGCTCGACCAGAACGAAAGCCGGGTGCTCGAGGCGCGCTGGCTGCTCGATTCGGCGCTCGACGAGGTGACCGGCGAGTCCTCGCCGCTCGGTCACGCGGAGATCCCCGGCGACATGATTTCGCTCGGCTTCAATATCGGCTTCAAGCAGATCCTGATCGAGGACACCAGCGAACGGTTCACCAAGCTGGACAAGATCCTGCAGGTGCAGGCCGACGAGATCGAGAACGTGGACCTGACCCTGGCGATCGCCGAGTTCACCGACGCCACGACGGCGGTCCAGGCGGCCTATCAGGCCTTCGCCAAGTCGCAGGGACTGAGCCTCGCCGACTACCTGTAACGCGCGTCGGGCGGGACCGCGCGGACCCAAAAAAGACGGGGACGGCGGTACCGTCCCCGGAGGTTGCTTGGGAGCGATGACGGCGTGCGCGGCGGGCGTCAGCCGAACGCCTGGCCCGGCTGCACGCCGAGCTTTTTCAGGATGATGGCGAGCGGGCAGAACCCGGTGAAGGCGGACTGCAGCAGGTTCAGGCCGACGAACGCCGTCAGCAGCAGCCAATAGGGGCTGACGTAATGGCCGAGCGCCACGCTGACCAGGATGACGGCGCCGGCGAAGGCCAGCACGATACGATCGATCGACATCGGTTCTGTTCTCCTCCCCTTGGGCCGGCGCGCGGTTTCGGCGGACCGACGCGCACGGTGACGGTCTGTATATTAATCACATCTAAATTAGATTAGACTAATATATGTGTCAACCGGAATCTGAAATCGCCTCGAACCCCGGGCCTGTCCTATGGTTTGGCGGGCAATCGAATCGCCGCGACCGAAGGGGGCCGCATGATCGTCGAGGACCAGACGCCGACCGTCGACCTGCTGTCGCGCCCGGACACCTACGGGATCGACCCGGCGACCCCGGTGGAACGCCTGGACACCCACATCTCGATCCTGTTCAAGGTCGGCTGCCGGGTGTTCAAGCTGAAACGGGCGGTGCGGTTTTCCTACCTGGACTTCTCGACCGCGGCGCGGCGCGAGGCGGCCTGCCGCGAGGAGGTGCGGGCCAACGGCCGGACGGCGCCGGACCTTTATATCGGGGTGCTGCCGGTGACCCGGGGCGCCGATGGGGCCCTGGCCCTCGGCGGCACCGGCGAGGCGGTCGACTGGGTGGTGGAAATGGTTCGGTTCGACGGGTCCAACCTGTTCGACCGGCTGGCCGCGCGCGGCGGACTGGGGCGCCGACTGATGGAGGATCTGGCGGCCGAGATCGCCGATTTCCACGCCGCGGCCGAGCCCACCGAGGCCCATGGCGGGCGGTCCGGGATCGGCTTCGTGATCGACAGCAACGCGCAATGCTTCACCGAGGCGCCGGCCGGGATGTTCGATCCGGCGGCGGTGGAGCGCCTGAACCGCCGGTCGCGCGACGCGCTGGACCGGGTCGGCGACCTGCTCGACGCACGGCGGGCGGCCGGGCGGGTGCGCCACTGCCACGGCGATCTCCACCTGCGCAACATCTGCCTGATGGGCAGTCCGGTGTGCGACGAACCGGCCGACCCGGAGCATTCGGAGACCCCGCGGCCGGTGCTGTTCGACGGCATCGAGTTCAATCCGGCCATCTCGCACATCGACGCGCTCTACGACCTGGCGTTCCTGCTGATGGACCTGGAGCACCGGGGGTTGCGCCGCCAGGCCGGCATCCTGTTCAACCGCTACATGGATCTCACCGGCGACACCGGCGGCCTCGCCGCGCTGCCGCTGTTCCTGTCGGTGCGCGCGGCGGTGCGGGCGCAGGTGGCCGGCGTCACCGCGCCGCTGATCGACCACCCCGGGGACCGGCGGGCGCAGGAGCGGGAGGGGCGCGGCTATCTGGCGCGCGCCCTGGCCTATTTCGACCCGCCGGCGCCGCGCCTGCTGGCGGTCGGCGGCCTGTCCGGCTCCGGCAAGTCGCGGATGGCCCGCGAGGCGGCGCCGTTCCTGCACGACGGGCCGGGGGCGCTGGTCCTGCGTACCGACGTGCTCCGCAAGCGGCTGGCCGGGGTGGGCATGTTCGAGACCGCGCCGGCCGAGGCCTATACCCCGGAAATGAGCCGCCGCACCTACGACCTGCTCCACGCCGAGGCCGAGGCGGCGCTGACGGCGGGGCGTTCGGTGGTCGCCGACGGCATTTTCGCGTCGCCCGACGAGCGGCGCGCCGTCGAGGCCCTGGCCGGCCGGCACGGGGTGCGGTTCGACGGCCTGTGGCTGGCCGCGACCCCGGAGGTGCAGGCCGAGCGGATCGCCACCCGGGCCCGCAACCCGTCCGACGCCACGCCGGACGTGTTGCGGCGCCAGATGACCTATGACCTGGGCGAGATCACCTGGACCCGCATCGACAGCGGCCGGCCGCGCGACCGGACCCTGGCCGACGGCCTGGCGGCGCTCGGTCTTTGAGGTCCGGTTCACGAGGGCGCGATTTTCAATTTGCCCGGCCGCGAAATCGGATACTATCGTCGATACGGCGTGCGGTGCACGATGAACGGGGGTTTGCATGAGCATTCGAACGATTCTGGTGCCGATCGACGGGTCGGAAAGCAGCGGCGCGGCACTCGACTTGGCGTTCGACATCGGGCGCCTTTTCAAGGCCCATGTGGATGTTCTGTTCGTCAAGCCGGATCCCAAGAACGCGGTCCCGATGCTTGGCGAAGGCATGTCCGGCACCATGATCGAGGAGATGCTGGAACAGGCCGAGCGCGACGCGGCGGCGCAGGCCGCGCAGGCGCATGCCCAGTTCGAGGGGCGCACCACGGCGGCCGGGGTGCCGGTGGTCGACTCGCCGCCGGGTCCGGACGACCTGTCGGCCTCCTGGCGCGAGCAGGTCGGCCGCGAGGACGAGGTGGTCGGCGTCTGGGGACGGGTGCGCGACCTGTCGGTGGTGGCGCGGCCGCTCGGCGAGCAGACGGCGTCGGCCGACCAGACCTTCAACGCCGCCCTTTACGAGACCGGCAAGCCGGTTCTGGTGGCGCCGCCCAAGGTGCCGGCCGAACTGGGCAACCGGGTGGTGGTGGCCTGGAACGGCAGCGCCCAGGCGACCCGCGCGGTGAGCGCCGCCATGCCGTTCCTGCACCGCGCCCAATCGGTGACCCTGCTGGTCGGCGAGACCGACGAGGACGGCGACACCCGGGTCGAGGAACTGGCCAGCCACCTGTCCTGGCACGGCATCGCCGCGACGCCGCACAAGTTCTCGCCGGACGGCGCGTCGGTGGCCGAGGCGCTGATGGCCGAGTGCGACACGATCGGCTGCGACCTTCTGGTGATGGGCGCCTACACCCACTCCCGGATGTGGGAGGTCATCCTCGGCGGGGTCACCCGGCATGTCCTGGAGACCGCCGAGTTGCCGGTGCTGATGGCCCACTGATCGAATTAGGGGCAACTGCGGGTCGCCGGCGATCCCGAACCGGGCCTGGAGGTCGCGGGGC
>JANQGL010000490.1 GCA_028277325.1 Magnetospira sp. | reverse complement strand
GCGCGGCCGGTCGCCGAGATGATCCGCGCGGCGGCCGACCAGAGCCGCATCACCCATGCCGACAGCCGCTGCCAGGGCGGCTCGCTGGCCATCGCCGGGGCGGTGCGCCTCGCGATGCGCGGCGCCCCCGTCGAACCGCGCGGCTTCCTCGACACCCTGGCCGGCTGGGTGGCGGCGCTCGACCACACCATGGCCGACGCCCTGGGCCGCCTCGCCCACTGGATCGACCTGCCGCCGGAGCGCGCCCTGCGCTTCATCTCGCGGGCCGGCCGGCCGGCCGATCACCGGGACATGTGGGTCGGCATCTCGCCCTACGTGGTGGGCAGCGTGCTGTGGGCGCTCTATGCCTTCCTGCGCAGCCCGGACGACTTCCGCACCACCCTGACCACGGCGGTCACGGTGGGCGGCGACGTCGACACCACCGGCGCCATGGCCGGCGCCATCTCCGGGGCCCGCAACGGGCTGGACGGGATTCCCTGGGGGATCGCCACCCGGCTGACCGATCAGGGCGCATGGACCCTCGACGACCTGACCGCCCTGGCCGAGGACTGCCGGCAACTGGCCGCCGCGTGACGCGGCTTACCGGTCGAGCGGCCGCGTCGCGTCGTGCAGCCAGTGACGGGCGTCGCCGTCCAGGTCGGCCGACAGGGCGTCGCGCACCCGGGCGTGATAGGCGTTGACCCAGCCGATCTCGGCCGCCGTCAACAGCGACCGGTCGATCAGCGCGCGGTCGATCGGGCACAGGGTCAGGGTCTCGAAGGCGAGCAGCGGCCGCTCGCCGCCCGGCGGCATCGGCGGCGTGCACACCGCGACCAGGTTCTCGATGCGGATGCCGAACGCCCCGGCCCGGTAGTAGCCGGGCTCGTTGGACAACACCATCCCCGGTTCCAGGGGCGGGTCGTCGGCCCGCTTGGAAATCCGCTGCGGTCCCTCGTGGACGCCCAGGAAATGCCCCACCCCGTGGCCGGTGCCGTGGTCGTAGTCGAGCCCCGCCTCCCACAGCGGCCGGCGGGCCAGGCTGTCGAGCTGGCTGCCCCGGGTGCCGACCGGGAAGCGGGCCGTGGCCAGGGCGATGTGCCCCTTGAGGACCAGGGTGAAACAGCGCCGCTGGTCGTCGGTCGGCGGACCGAGGGCGATGGTGCGGGTGACGTCGGTGGTGCCGTCCAGGTACTGGGCCCCGGAGTCCACGAGGTAGAGCTCGAACGGCGACAGCGGCCGGTCGGACTCCTCGCTCACCCGGTAATGGACGATGGCGCCGTTCGGGCCGCTCCCGGAAATGGTCGGAAAACTGAGGCCCCGGAACGCGTTGCCGGCGCGGCGGAAGGCCTCCAGGCGGTCCGCCGCGCGGCGCTCGGTGACCCGCTCCGCCGTCGCGTGCCCGGACAGCCAGTGCAGGAACCGCGCCAGGGCCACGCCGTCGCGCCGGTGCGCGGCGCGGATGCCGTCCAGTTCCACCGCGTTCTTGCAGGCCTTCGGCAGGGCGCAGGGGTCGCGCCCCTCGTCGACCTCGGCCCCGGCGGCGCGCAGGCGGTCGATGGTCCACTCGGCCGCCGTCGCCGGATCCACCCGCACCCGCCGCCGGCCGTCGCCGAGACGGTCGAGCGCCGGGCCCAGGTCGGCCGGCGGATGCAGCCGCACCGCGTCGCCCAGATGCGCCCGCACGCTCGGCACCACCCGGTCGGGCGCCACGAACAGGTCGACCGAGGCATCGGCCCGCAGCACCGCGAAGGCCAGCGCGACCGGGGTGTAGGGCAGGTCGGCGGCGCGCAGGTTGAGCAGCCAGGCCACCGAATCGGGCTGGGTGAGGAGGGCCGCGTCAACCTTCGCATCGGCCAGCCGGGCCGCCACGTCGGCCCGCTTGTCGGCCGCCGCGCGGCCGGCGAGTTCGAGCCGGAAGGTCTCCAGCGGCGTCGCCGGGGGCGCCGGCCGATCGTCCCACAGGGCGTCGACGGGATTGTCCGGCACCGCCACGAAGTCCAGGTTCGCGCAGGCCCGCCGCAGGCCGCGCATTTCGTGCGCCGTGTGCAGCCAGGGATCGTAGCCGACCCGCCCGCCGTCGGGCAGGTGCGCCCCGAGCCAGGCCTTCAGCGGCGTCTCGGCCGTGTGGCAGATGTCGAACAGGCCGCCGTCCACCTGCGCCGCCGCCTGAAGGGTATAGCGGCCGTCGACGAACAGCGCCGCCCGGTCGGCCAGGACGGCGGCGATCCCGGCCGAGCCGTCGAACCCGCTCAGCCAGCGCAGCCGCTGTTCGGACTCCGGAACCCATTCGCCCTGATGGCGATCGGCCAGCGGGACCAGGAATCCGTCAAGCCCGCGTGCCGCGAGCGCGGCGCGCAGGGCCGCCAGACGCTCGGCGGGAAGGCATTCGGTCGGACGGTCGGGAGACATGGCATTTTGCCCGATGGACGTGTGATAAACGCCGATTCTTACCCCAGATATGGGTGCCGGGAAAGTTTTTCACCCCGAAACAGGGGTTCCCGGGGAACAGGGACGCCGCACTCGCTCATAAGGGTATGCGTCAAACGCAACACTGCCACGCAAAGTGATGCGGTTTCGAAACATTCACGGTCGGCGCATATTGGACCCGCGGGCGTGACGGCCACCCTGCGGGGCGCCGCGCCCGGGTTCCGACCACATCCGTGAAATGATAAGGTAGACCGATGGCTCTGCACGCCCTTCCTCGTCCGCGCGTCCGGACGATCGCCGACGCCCTGGCCGAGGGCCGCCTGCCGGCGGCCGACGCCGAAGTCCTGATCCGCCGTGAACGGGCCCGTTATCTGGGCGCCCTGGCCCGCCACGGGCTGGCCCGCGTCGCGGCCCGCATCACCGTTCCGGCGGTGTCGCGCGGACCGGTCACGCCGCGCGCGGCGTGACCGCCCTCCGTCAGGACTCGGTGTGGTAGTCGGCGATCCGCTGCACCTCGGTTCTCGACCCCAGGATCACCGGCACCCGCTGGTGCAGGGAGCGGGGCTTCATCTCCATGATGCGCTCGCGCCCGGTGATCGACATGCCGCCGGCCTGCTCGACGATGAAGCTCATCGGATTGGCTTCGTAGAGCAGCCGCAGCTTGCCGCCACTGTCGCGGATCTTGTCGTCGATCGGGTACATGAACACGCCGCCGCGGGTCAGGATGCGGTGCACCTCGGCCACCATCGAGGCGATCCAGCGCATGTTGAAGTCGCTCGCGCGCGGCCCTTCCTTGCCGGCCACGCATTCCTCCACGTAGCGCCGCACCGGCGGCTCCCAGAACCGCGACCGCGACATGTTGATGGCGAACTCCGAGGTCTCCTCGGGAATCCGCATGCTGGGATGGGTCAGCAGGAACTCGCCCACGTTCTGGTCGAGGGTGAATCCGAACACCCCCTGGCCGGTGGTCAGGACCAGCATGGTCGACGGGCCGTAGAGGGCGTAGCCGGCGCAGACCTGCTCGGTGCCCGGCTGCAGGAAGTCCTCCTTGGTGACCCCGATCTTGCCGGTCGGCGCGCGCAGGATCGAGAAGATGGTGCCGACCGACACGTTGACGTCGATGTTCGACGACCCGTCGAGCGGATCGAAGGTCAGCAGGTAGTGGCCTTTCGGAAACTCCTCGGGGATCGGATAGATGTCGTCCATCTCCTCGGACGCCATCGCCATCAGGTGGCCGCCGTACTGGGTGTGGTCGATGAAGTACTCGTTGGACAGGACGTCGAGCTTCTTCTGGGTTTCCCCCTGCACGTTCTCGCTGTCCAGGCTGCCCAGGGCGCCGACCAGGGCGCCGTGGTTGACCTGATTGGAGATCATCTTGCAGGCCGTCACCACGTCGTTGAGCAGCATCGACAGGTTGCCGCTGCCGCCGAAGCGGCGCTGCTGCTCGATGATGAAGTGGGTGATGGTCATTTGACTGTGCGGCATCATTTCCTCCGGATATTGGCGATGCGGTTGCCGTTTGGACGGTGTCTTGACGCATCGGGAAAGGTTTGTCGAGCCATGATTTCATTGCCGTCGACCCCGCCGCGGCGGTATCGGGCCGCATGACCGCCGCCACGTCCTCGGCCGCCGTCCGGCCGCCGGCCAACGCCCTGCCGGCCCTGTTCCTGGGCGCCGCGGCGATTGCCTTCGCGCCCCTGTTCGTGCGCCTGAGCGAGCTCGGTCCCACCGCGACGGCGTTCCATCGCGCCCTCCTCGCCCTGCCCCTGCTGTGGCTGTGGGTCGGGGCGGCCGGTCCGGGCGGCGACGCCCGGCCCACCGTGCGCGACAAGGCGCGGATGCTGCTGGCCGGCCTGTTCTTCACCGGCGACCTGTTCCTGTGGCATCAGTCGATCACCCATACCTCGGTCGCCAACGCCACCCTGTTCGCCAACCTGCAACCGGTGTTCGTGACCTTCGGCGCGGTGGCGCTGTTCGGGGCCCGGGTCACCCGAACCTTCCTGGCCGGGCTTGTCCTGGCGGCGGCCGGCACGGTGACCGTGTTCGGGGACAGCCTGGAGCTGGGCGGCGGCCACCTGTACGGCGACCTGCTGGGGGTGGCGACGGCGCTGTTCTACGCCGCCTACCTGCTGGCCGTCGGGCATGCCCGGACGCGCTTCCCGGTGCGTCTGGTGATGGCCTGGTCGACCCACGGCACGGCGCTCGGCCTGCTGCCCCTGGCCCTGCTGTCGGGCGAGGCGCTGTGGCCGCCGACCCCCCACGCCTGGGCGATCCTGCTGGGGCTGGCCTGGCTGTC
>JANQGL010000475.1 GCA_028277325.1 Magnetospira sp. | reverse complement strand
CCAGGGTGCGGGCCAGCACGTCGGCCGAGATGGCGGCGACGGTAATCGGACGGCCGCGCATGGAGCCCGAGTTGTCGATCAGCAGGCTCACCACGGTATCGCGGAAATCGGTGTCCTTTTCCCATTTGTAGGACAGCGGCTGCATCGGATCGGCCACCACCCGGGCCAGCCGTGCCGCGTCCAGGTAGCCCTCTTCCAGATCGAATTCCCAGGATCGCTGCTGTTTCGCCATCAGGCGGCGCTGCAGCCGGTTGGCGAGGCGCGCGACCACGCTCTGCAGGCTGGCCACCTGGATGTCGAGCTGGCCGCGCAGGCGGCCGAGTTCCTCCGGATCGCACAGCCCCTGTGCCTCGATCACCTCGTCGACGGTGGTGTCGAAGGGCTTGTAGGCGGTGCCCGGACGGGGCTCGAAGCGGTTGTGGCGCCGCACGCTCGGCCCGGCCGGCGTCTCGTCGCCGGTCCCCGGCCGCATGTCGTCGAGGCTCTCGGTGCCGCCGCTTTCCGGGTTGTCGATGTCACCCTCGCCGGCCGCCGAGGGATCGGCCGGGGCGTCGGCGGCCTCCTGCTCGGCGCCCTGGCCCTCGGGCGTGTCCTCGTTCGGTTTCGGGCCGGTGTCGTCGGCCGCCTCCTCCTCCGGCGGCTCCGGGTCCCGGTCGGCGGCCTCGCTCGGCGGCGCCAGGCCGAGATCGGCCAGAACCTCCCGCAACGCCCGCGCGAATCCCGCCTGGTCGTTCACCAGGGCCGGCAGGCCGTCGAGCCGCCGGCCGACCCTGTCCTCCAGGTCGTGCCGCCAGACGTCGATCGCCGGCCGCACGCTGGCCGGCAGGTCACCGTCGCTGAGGCGGTCGCGGATCAGCAGGCCGAGGGCGTCGGTCAGGGGCACCTCGTCGCGCGCGGTGACCGACTCATAGCCGCGCGCCCGGCCGCGCTCCTGGAGGAGCTGCGTCAGGTTGGCGGCGACGCCGCGCATCCGGCGCGCCCCCAGGACCTCGACCCGGGCCTGCTCCACCGCGTTGAACACCGCCCGCGCGTCCTCCTCGCCGGGTGCGAAGCGGCGGTGCAGCCGTTCGTCGTGATAGCGCAGGCGGAGGGCGGCGGCGTCGGCGGCGCCGCGCAGGCGGGTCAGTTCCTCCGCCGGCACCCGCAGGGTGGGCGAGGCGAGGCGGACCAGCCCCTGCCCGGCCCCCGAGCTGCCCGGCGTGAACACCACCTCGGTGCCGGGGGTCTCGGCGATCGCCTTGACCGCCGCCGCGGTCACCCGCTTGACCCGTTCCTGGCGGTTTTCCCCGTTCATCAGAGGACGGTGGCGCGGGCCACCGAGTCGGCCAGTTCCTCGCCGAAGCAGCGCTGGTAGTACTCGGCCACCACCGGGCGCTCCAGTTCGTCGCACTTGTTGAGGAAGGTGACCCGGAAGGCGAACCCGACGTCCTGGAAGATGTCGGCGTTCTCGGCCCAGGTGAGCACGGTGCGCGGCGACATCACGGTCGAGATGTCGCCGTTGACGAAGCCGTTGCGGGTCATGTCGGCGACCTCGACCATGGCGTCGATGGTCTTGCGGCCGTCGGCGGTCTCGTAGGCCGGCAGCTTGGCCAGCATGATGTCCACCTCGGCGTCGTGCGGCAGGTAGTTCAGGGTGGCGACGATGTTCCAGCGGTCCATCTGTCCCTGGTTGATCTGCTGGGTGCCGTGGTAGAGGCCGGTGGTATCGCCGAGGCCGACCGTGTTGGCGGTCGAGAACAGCCGGAAACAGGGGTGCGGGCGGATCACCTTGGTCTGGTCGAGCAGGGTCAGCTTGCCCTCGCGCTCCAGGATGCGCTGGATGACGAACATCACGTCCGGGCGCCCGGCGTCGTATTCGTCGAACACCAGGGCGACCGGGTTCTGCAGCGCCCAGGGCAGGATGCCCTGCTTGAACTCGGTGACCTGCTGGCCGTCGCGCAGCACGATGGCATCCTTGCCGATCAGGTCGATGCGCGAGATGTGGCTGTCCAGGTTGACGCGCACGCAGGGCCAGTTGAGGCGCGCCGCCACCTGCTCGATGTGGGTCGACTTGCCGGTGCCGTGGTAGCCCTGGATCATCACCCGGCGGTTGTGCGCGAACCCGGCCAGGATGGCGAGGGTGGTCTCCTTGTCGAACCGATAGCTGGAATCGATTTCCGGCACGTGCTCGTCGCGCGACGAAAAGGCCGGCACCTGGAGGCTGGACTCGATGCCGAAGGTGGCGCGGACGTCCACCGTGCTGTCCGGCGCGTCCAGCGCGAAGCCCGCAGCCGGGCTGGGCAGGGTCTGGTTCATGGAAAATCCGTCAATGCGGTTTCAGGTCTGAAGGGTGTTTACCAGGGTATGGTAGGCGTTGTTAATGCGCTTGAAGCGTTCCTCGGAGTCCTTGCTGCCCGGATTGGCGTCCGGATGGTGGCGCTTGACCAGTTGCATGTAGCGGGCGCGCAGGGCCTTGAAGGTCAGGGGCGGTCTCAGGTCGAGCTCGCGCAGCGCCGTTTCCTCGGCCGAGCCGCGGCGCGGCCGGGCGATCTCGCGTTCCTCGGACTCGGCCGACTCGCCGAACAGGCCGAACGGATCGTCGAAATGGTCGAAACGATCCCCGTTGCGGGCCGACGGCCCGGTGCCCCAGCGCCAGGTCGGCCGGTTCCAGATGGTGTCGCGGCGCAGCTCCGCCTCCACCTGCTGCTCGTTCATGCCGGCATAATAGTTCCAGGCGGCGTTGTACTCGCGGACATGATCGAGGCAAAACCAAAGATAATCGTCAAGGTGTTCGCGATCGCGTGGCGCGCGATACAAGCCCTCCGCCTCGCAGCCGGGGAAATCGCACCGCGGCGCGTCGGGGTCGCCGGCTTCGTAGAACCGGCCGTCGGGTCTGCGTCTGCGTCCGCTCATTATCCAATAATGGGCGAACGGGGCGGCGGGGGCAAGCGGTGGCGGGCTTGAACCGGTGCCGCCGGCGACCAATTTCCTGCCCATCCACCCTCGCCGGCGCCGGCCTGCCGGCGACGCCGCGCCCCCAAGAGACGAGGAACGCCGCATGTCCGTCGCCCGAACCATCGAATCCAAGCTGACCGAGGCCCTGTCCCCGCAGTTCATCCGGGTGACCGACGAGTCCCACCGTCATGCCGGGCATGCCGGGGCGCGTCCGGAAGGTGAATCCCATTTCGAGGTGACCGTGGTCTCGGCCGCCTTCACCGGCAGGTCGCAGGTCGAGCGCCAGCGCATGGTCTACGACCTGCTGGCCCCGGAACTGGCCGGCCCGGTGCATGCCCTGCGGCTGTCCACGCGCGCCCCCGACGAGGCGGACCGACCGCGGACACGACACTGTGGGTAAATCACGGATCGTCGCCGTCGAATTTGTGTTGCGATTTCGCCGAAAGGGTATACAACTAACGCAATAGGTTTCCGAAAAAAAACTACAAATGAATTTTTTCCAAATGGACGGATGGCGAGGTGTGACCCGGAGAGCCAAATGTTGCTGCGCGGAATGCTGATCACGAGAAACGTCACCATCAACGGCCGTCGGACCAGCCTTCGTTTGGAGCGGGAGAACTGGCTGGCGATGGAAGAGATTTGCGAACGCGAATCCCTGACTTCGCATGAACTTTGCAGCCTCGTTGACCGACACCGCGCCAACTTCAGCCGAACGTCGGCCGTGCGCGCCTTCATCACCGCCTATTTTCGCGAACTGGCGGATTCGCAGACCCATCGTGCCCTGAACGTGAACGCCGAGCCGACGCTGATGCAGCGCCTGCAGCCTCAGATTTCCTCGTAAACCTTGCCGCGCGGCAGGTCCGGCCCCACCAGGTGCGGCCACAGGCGCTCGACGATCGGTCCGTCGGCGGCCAGCGCGTGGCAGGTATCGACCACCCGGGGCAGGCCCTGGTCGTCCTCCGGCGCCTCCTTGCGGTGGCCGGTGGCGATCACCGCCTGGAACGCGGTGGTGGCGATCGGTCCGATCAGGATATCGGTCAGGTGGGTGCAGCCGGCGGTGCCCCCCATCAATTCGCGGACCCGCCGAATCCAGCCGGGTCCGATCTGCTCGCCGGTCAGGCGCCGGTAGTCGCCGGTGATGCCCGGACAGATGTCGAACGGGCCGGCCTCGGTGACCGCCTCGATGCCCCGTACGTAAAGGTTCGTGTCCACGGTGACCCGGACCCGCATCAGGTGGATCGGCTCGCCGGCCCGGATGCCGTTCCGGTCCTGGTTGTCGAACGAATAGGACTTGATGTCGTGCAGGCGCGCCTCGATGTCCCACAGCCCGTCGTCGCGCGCATAGCCCCGGCAGTCGATTTCACGGACATGCATCAGGCGGCGCGGAGCCGGTTTGGACAGGGTCATCGTCGGGCACTCCTTGCTTTGTTTGCGTCGCAGCATGGATTAATCTGGCCCCATGAGCAAGCCGCCGGTCGAAGAGCCCCCCGCTGCGCCGCCCGCATGGCTGGCCCGGCTCCGCGATGGCGATCGGGGCGCCCTGGCGCGCGCCATCACGGCGGTCGAGAACGAAACGCCCGACGCGCCGGCGGTCCTCGCCCTGGCGCATCCGCATCTCGGCCGGGCGCGGGTGATCGGCATCACCGGGGCGCCCGG
>JANQGL010000413.1 GCA_028277325.1 Magnetospira sp. | reverse complement strand
ACAGGGTGGTCTCCGACGGCGGCGTCGAGGCCTGGCTGATCGAGGACCACACCCACCCGGTGGTGCATCTCTCGCTGGCCTTCCGCGGCGGCACGGCGCGCGACCCGGCCGGCCGCGAGGGGCTGTCGACCCTGCTCGCCAGCCTGCTCGACGAAGGGGCCGGCGACCTCGACCCGGAGGCGTTCCAGCGGCGCCTGGAGGATCTGTCGGTCGACCTGTCGTTCGAGGCCTCTCGCGACCGCCTGTGGGGCACCCTGAAGACCCTGACCCGCAACCTGGACCCGGCGGCCGACCTGCTGCGACTCGCCCTGACCGCGCCGCGCTTCGCGCCGGAGGCGGTGGACCGCATGCGGGCGGCGCTGATGGCGCGCCTGGAGCGGGCGGCGCGCGACCCCGACGGCATCGCGGAGAACGCCCTGCTGGCCGCCCTGTTCCCCGGCCATCCCTACGGCCGCCCGGCCGACGGCACGCGCGACGGGCTCGCCGCCGCGACGGCCGGCGACCTGCGCCGGCTGGCGCGCCTCCGGATGGCCCGCGACGCCTTGGTGATCGGGGTGTTCGGCGACATCACGCCGGACCGCCTGCGCGACCTGCTCGACCGGGTGTTCGGCGGCCTGCCGGCGCACGCGGCGGCGGATGGCGTCGCCGAGACGGCGCCGGCCGGGGGCGGCCTGACGGTGATCGACCGCGAGGTGCCGCAGAGCGTGATCCTGTTCGCGCAGCCCGGCCTCAAGCGGTCCGATCCGGACTATTACGCGGCGACCGTGCTGACCCACATCCTGGGCGGCGGCACCTTCTCGTCCCGCCTGTACGAGGAAATCCGCGAAAAGCGCGGCCTCGCCTATTCGGTGGGGGTCGGCCTGTGGCCGATGGACCGCGCCGCACTTCTGTTCGGCAGCGCCGGCACGGCCAACGAGCGGGCCGCCGACACCCTCCGCATCCTGCGCCGTGAATGGACGCGGATGCGCGACGACGGGCCCACCGAGGCGGAGATGGACGACGCCCGGACCTATCTCACCGGGTCGTTCCCGCTGCGCTTCCTGTCGGGGGAGCGAATCGCCAGGATGCTGGTCGGCATGCAGGTGTTCGATCTCGGGGAGGACTACCTGAACCGCCGCAACGACCTGATCGCCGCGGTGACGCGCGAGGACGTGACGGACCTGGCGCGCCGACTGCTCGATCCGGCGCGCCTGCGCATCGTGGTGGTGGGTCGGCCGGCCGGTCTGTCGCCGGCCGACCGGCCTATTTGATCTTGGCTTCCTTGAACAGCACGTGCTTGCGCGCCACCGGGTCGTACTTGCGGAACGACAGCTTCTCGGTGGACGTCTTCGGGTTCTTCTTGGTCACGTAGAAGAAGCCGGTGTCGGCCGTGCTGACCAGTTTGATCTGGATGGTTGCGGGCTTGGCCATCGGTCGCGGGTCCTGGCTGGGCGTTGCATGAGATCCGAGGGGCGCAAGATACAGCCCGCGCCGGGCCTGTCAAGGCTCATCCTCGGGATCGCGCTCGGCCAGCGCCGCCGCGGTCTCGGCGCGGACCGCCCGGCCGTACAGGCGGGAATCGGCGATCAGGCGCCGCGCCACCTCGGGATCGGTTTCGCCGCGATGCCGCTCCGGGCGGCACTGGTGCCGTGCCCGCGCCCGATCCTGCAGGGCCCGCAGGGTCAGGCGGCGCCATTCGGCGAGCGCCCGCGCGCCGTCCTCGACGCGGAGCCCGAGGTCGTCCGGCGCCGCGGTGTCGCCGCTGGTACAGATCGCCGGGCGCACGCCCAGGCGTTCGAGCAGGTACCCCGACGGGGCCTGGAAACGGGACCAGGTGAGGGTGATCTCGCCGTCGTTGGGCAGCCGGATCAGCGTCTGCACGGTGCCCTTGCCGTAGGACACCGTGCCGACCACCGCGGCCCGGCCCTGGTCCTGGAGCGCGGCGGCGACGATCTCGGCGGCCGAGGCCGAGCGGCCGTCGATCAGCACCACCAGGGGCAGGCCCCGGAGCATGTCGCCCTGTTCGGCGAAATAGGCCTGCAGGCTTTCCGGGTGCCGGCCGCGGGTGTGCACGATGGCGCCGCTGTCGAGGAACAGATCGGCGACCGAGACCGACTGGCGCAGCAGGCCGCCCGGATTGCCGCGCAGGTCGAGCACCAGGCCGCGCAGGCCCGGACCCATCAGGCGGCGCAGATGCGCCACCCGCTCGGCCAGGCTGTCGGCGGTGTCCTGGTTGAAGCCGGTGATCCGCAGGACCGCGATTCCGTCCACCGTGCGTCCGCCGAACACGGTCGGCGGGACGATCCGCCGCCGCACCATCGCCACGGTGCGCGGCGGGCCGCCGGTCTCCGGCCGCACGCGCAGCGACAGACGGCTGTTGATCGGTCCGCGCAGCCGCTCGACCACGTCGTGACGGTCCAGCATCGCGGTGCCCTGGCCGTCGATGTCGAGGATCAGGTCGCCGACCCGCAGACCGGCCAGGTCGGCCGGGGAATTGGGCATCACGCCGATGATGCGGACCAGCGGCCCGGATCTCCGGAACCGGATGCCGATGCCGCCGAATCCCTCGCGCCGTGACCGGTGCTCGCGGGCTTCCTCGGCCCCGGCGTAGCGCGAATGCACGTCCAGTTGCGACAGCGCGCTGTCGAACAGGGCCTCGTAGAGGGTTTCGGAATCGGCCTCGGCGATGGCCGGCGAGCCGTCGCGCGCCGCCGCCACCGCGTCCACGGTGAGCCGCGCCCAGCCGCCCACGTCATCGTCCGGCGGTGCCGCCAGGCGGGCCAGCCGGCGGTCGGTGGTCCACAGGTCCACCGAGTCCCCGTCGCGCGACACCACCAGCGCCGGGTCGAGGCTGCCCAGGCCGTTCAGCCCGTCCACCGCCACCTCGGCCACCGTCACCTCGCGGATGAACTTCTCGACGATGGCCTCGTAGCCGCTGGCCAGGGTATGGGTCATCGCCGGGCGCGGCAGGTTGTCGGACAGCCGCTGCAACGGACCCGGCGGCAGGTCGGGTCCGTGCGGCGCGGGTCCCGGGGCACAGGCGGCCAGCAACAGGGCCAGCCCGACCAGCCCCGGACCGAAGGGGAAGCCAGGGCGCACCATCGTAACGACCATTGTCGCCGATCCGGGGCGCCGAGTCATGCGTTGGAATCAGGTTCGGCGCCGGCGCGGCGGCGGCCTGCGCTTGCCGTGGCCGGGCGCGGCGTGCCGCGATGCCTTGGAAACGCGCGGGCGGCCGCCCAGTTCGGCGATCCACGGCGGCGGCGTCCAGTCCTCTGACAGGGTCATGGTCAGGCCGCCGGTCACCGGATCGGCCTCGTCCAGGCGCACCTCGACCGGTTCGCCGAGCCGGAACTCGCGCCCGGTGGCGCGGCCGCGCAGGGCGTGGCGCTCCGGCAGGTGGTCGTAATAGTCGTCCGACAGGCCGGCGATCGGCACCAGCCCGTCGGCGCCGGTCTCGGTCAGGGTCACGAACAGGCCGAACCGGGTCACCCCGTTGATCCGGCCGGCGAAGGTGGCGCCCACCTTGTCGGCCAGGAAGGCCGCGGTGTAGCGGTCGACGGCGTCGCGCTCGGCCGCCGCGGCGCGCCGCTCGGTCATCGACAGATGCGCCCCGATCTCCGCGAAATCCCCCGGCTCCTTCGGCAGGGCGCCGGCCGATGGCCGCAGGCCGCGAATCAGCGCCCGGTGCACCAGGAGATCGGCGTAGCGTCGGATCGGCGAGGTGAAATGGCAGTAGCGGCGCAACGCCAGACCGAAATGGCCATGGTTGTCGGGATTGTACTCGGCCTGCGCCTGGCTGCGCAGCACCGCCTCGTTGACCATGTGCCGGTACGGGGTGTCGGCGACCCTGGACAGCAGGCTGTTGAACTGGCGCGGCTGCACCACCTGCCCCTTGGCCAGGTTGAGGCCGATGCTGGACAGGAACTGGCGCAGCACGTCCAGCTTTTCGGCCGCCGGCTGGTCGTGCACCCGGTACAGGCAGGGCTGCCCCCTGGCCTCCAGGGTCTCCGCCGCCGCCACGTTGGCGCAGATCATGAACTCCTCGATCAGCCGGTGGCTGTCCAGCCGCTGCCGGGTCTCGATGCGCGCCACCTCGCCGGTGCCGTCGAGCACCACCCGCCGTTCCGGCAGGTCGAGATCGAGCACGCCCCGGTTCGCGCGGTCGCGGGCCAACGCCCCGTAGGCGCCGTAGAGCGGCTGGATCACGGTCTCCAGCAGCGGCCCGGTGACGTCGTCCGGACGGCCGTCGCGCGCCGCCTGCGTCTGTTCGTAGGTCAGTCGGGCGGCGGAGCGCATCAGGGCGCGCTGGAACTTGTGGCGGCGCAGCCGGCCGGCCGGATCGATCCACAGGTGGGCGGCGAGGCAGGGCCGCTCCTCGTGCGGGCGCAGCGAGCACCAGCCGGCCGACAGCGCCTCCGGCAGCATGTGGACCGCCCGGTCGGGAAAATACACCGAGTTGCCGCGTTCGCGCGCCGCCCGGTCCAGGGGGTCTCCCGGGCGCACGTACCAGGCCACGTCGGCGATCGCCACCACCAGATGCCAGCCGCCGGCATTGTCGGGCGAGGCATCGGGTTCCGCCCACACCGCGTCGTCGAAGTCGCGCGCGTCGGCGCCGTCGATGGTGACCAGCGGCAGGTCGCGGAGGTCGGTCCGCGTCCCCGGGTCGACCGGCCCGGCGCGGTCCGCCCGGGCCAGGGCGTCGGCCGGGAACTCGACCGGGATGTCGCGCCCGTGGAGGGCGATGCGGGTCGCCGAGCCGGCCCCGGCGCGGCTGCCCAGGCACTCGACGACGCGTGCCGCGCGCAGCCCGAACGGCCGACCGGGGAGCGGCTGGACGACCACCAGTTCGCCGTCCTTCGCCCCGTCGCGGTGTTCGGCGGCGACGATCATCTCCTTGCCGCCGCGCCGGTCGACCGGGCGCACGCGCCCCTGCGGCCCGGCCGCCGCGTAGATGCCCAGCACCCGGTCCGGCGCCCCGGCCAGGCGGCGGAGGACGCGGGCCTCGTAGGCACCGTGGTCGGCCATCCGCAGCCGCGCCAGGATCCGGTCGCCGGGGCCGAGCGCCGGGCCGCGCCGTTTCTCGGGCGACACGAAGACCGGCGGCGGCGGGCCGTCGTCGCCGTCGTTCCAGGTCGCCGGGCGGGCCAGCAGCTCGCCGTCGGCGTCGGGGCCGACCACCTCCAGCACCGCCACCTCGGGCA
>JANQGL010000380.1 GCA_028277325.1 Magnetospira sp. | reverse complement strand
CCCCCCTTCCCTTCCCCATTTTTTTTCTTTTTTTCTTTTTTTTCAGAAGAAGAAGGTGAAGGAGAGTCCGGCGGGTCATGGGTCTGATTTTCCACGTTTCCGCCTCCTGTTTCGGCGCGGGTTCGCGGCGAGTTCGCGCCCGGTTCGGCCCGAACCGGAGGCGAGTTGGCGCCGGGTTGGGCGCCGGTTCGACGGCGTTTGCCGCCGGTTCCGCCCGACTCCTTGCCGCCGGGTCCGTCCTTCTCCTTCCCGATGCGCCGGCGCGCCGCCTCGATTTCCTCCAGGCAGCGCCGGTTCACCAGCCAGGTCCCACCCTCGGACCCGGTCATCAGACGGACCTTCTCCTTGGCCAGCAGGCAGTCGAGCACGGTGCGCAGGCCGCGCACCGTCTTGTAGACCGCCAGACGGCAGAGTTCCTGCTCGTCCAGCGGCAGCGGGCCGCCGCGCGCGTACATGGCGAGCAGCAGCCGGAAATAGCATCCCATCTCGCGGTCCGAGAGGGTCAGGGTGTCCATCATGAAGTCGCGCGGGTAGCAGTCGAACCTGTAGAGCCCGAACGGCTCCCAGAGGTCCGGGTCGAAGGTCTCCCAGTCGATTCCGTCCCGCCTCCCGCGCCGGCTCATCGGCCCCGCGCCTCGTGCGCCGAGAGTCCGCGCAGCGCCGCCTCCAGGTCGGCCCGGAGGTCGCGCGGCGCCCCCGCCGGGCGCCGCGGCCGCAGCAGCCCGGAATCCTTCGCCTGCGCCTTGGCCAGCGCCTTGTAGGCGTCGTCCCGGGCCCGCAGCTCGGCCAGCAGGACATCGCCCCACAGGTCGGCCTCCAGGTCGTCGAGCGCCTGGCGCAACCAGGCCACCGCCGCCCGGTCGAGCGGCACGGCGGCCAGTTCCCGGCGCCCATCGAGGACCGCCAGCACGAGACCGTCGGCACCGGCGTCGAGAACCAGTTTCGCGGTCATCGGTTCATCGCCTTCATTTTCGCGGTTCTCGCTTCCTCGGTGGGCGTGCAGGTTTCAGGTACCGATACAGGCGCTCGACCTGTTGGCTCCGCCTGTAGGTGGTGCGCCCTATGGCGTCGGCGACCCGCCACCCGCACCGATTAAAGTAGGCGAGGCGAGGCGCGTCGTCGTTCCGCCGGACCAGCCAGTGCCAGCCTTCTGCCAGCGGGAAGCTTTCCCATTTATCCATCGCCTTCATTTTCGCGGTTCTCGCTTCCTCGGTGGGCGTGCAGGTTTCAGGTGCGGTCGTTCGCGGGGTGTTCCCGTCCATGCGTCGTCTCCTTGTCAGGCCTGCCGCGACGCCGTCCCGAACGGCGGCAGGGTTTCGACCAGGTCCCAAAACTGCCGGTGGGTGAGGCGCCGGCATCGGGAGGGAGAGTTGGGCGGGGGGAGTCATGGGGCGGATGCCGATTCAAACAGACACCCCTGGCTACGTCTGGCCAGAGGTTCGAAATTGATGAGGATGTGCTCCGTCTTGCGCGCGCCGCCGCCACCCAGCACCGACACCCGGTGCTCGGTCCATCCGACGAGGACGTCCGCGTACAGGGTGTCTGGGTTCATCGTCAGAATGACCGACGCGCGACAGCGGGCCAGCCGGACAGCCAGGGCGCGGTGCTGTTCGACCGACATGCGTATGGCGTAGCGTCTGCCGACCGGCCCTGGATAGGGCGGGTCGACGAACAGGATGCAGTCCGACGTGTCGTAGTCGTCGATGAGCGACAGGGCTTCGTCGGAGCGGATGCAAACCCCGCGAAGACGTTCGGCGACCGCCTGCAGTCGCGCGGGCATCGCAGCCCAGGTGAGTTCCGGGGACGTGTTCTGGGATTTCGACCAGCGGAACCCGGTCCTGTGGGCGTCGCCGCCGCGCCCGAACCAGGATTCGACCAGAAACCGCCAGGCTCGGTCCACCGGGGCGTCGGTGGGCGGCAGTCCGTAGACCTGGTGCAGCAGGGCCTCGGCGTAGGGCGTGAGTTCGACCCGCCTATAAAGGTCCGCCGCGGACGGCCCGCGCAGCACCTCGAACAGGTTCACCACGTCGCCGTTCAAGTCGTTGACGACCTCTCGCCGATGTCGGGGCTTTTTCAGAGTGACGACGGCCGACCCGCAGAACAGGTCGACCCAAGTATTTGGCCCCTCCGGAATCAGCGCATGGATGACGCTGCACAGGCGCTCCTTCGAGCCGTACCAGTTCAGGGGGCGGCGGATCTCGGTCATTCCGCAGCTCCCGTCCGTCCGGTATCCACCGCCGCCGCCACCCAGCGCCGGCCGCCGGGTGTCCGGCCTCTGTCCCTGTCCACTCATCGTCAGTATCCCCCCAGACCGTGGCCACTCGGCACGCCCGGGGTCGCCCGCGCGGCGTACCCGGGGCATCCGGCCCGCGACGCCATCCAAGCGCCGTAGTGGACGCAATGGACATCGCGGTATTGCGGATATCGCCGACAATGCCGGCAGGTGTCACAACTGGCTTGGCTGTCGCTCATGACCTCACCCCCTTTCGACGACCCGTCCCCGGCTGAACCCCGCATCCGCACATATTTGTGCGCTTTGCGGCTTGACGCCCGCACATATTTGTGCGAATATACTTACATCGAACGACGGGGCGGACCGATGAACGGAAACGAATTCCTCAAGAAACTCAAGAAACTGGCCAAGACGCGCGGAGTGGACATGGCCTATGTCAACACCCGTGGCACCGGCAAGGGATCGCACGGCACCGTCTATTTCGGCGGCCGCCGCACCACCCTGAAGGACCCGAGGAAGGAAATCGGACCCGGTCTCCTGAAATCGATGCTCGACGATCTGGACCTGACCCGCGACGACCTCTAGGAGCCCGCCATGCACTACCGTTATCCCATCGACCTGACGCCCGACGAGACCGGCCGCGTGGTCGGCCGCGCCGCCGACCTGACCGGCTGCGTGACCGACGGCGCCACCGCCGCCGAGGCCTTGGCCGCCGCCGCCGACGCGGTGGAGGAAGCCCTCGCGGCCGCCATGCTGGCCCGCGAACCGATTCCCGATCCGTCGCCGGCGCGCGGTCGCCCGACCGTGGCGCCGGGGGCGCTGATCGCGGCCAAGGCGGCGCTCCACGCCGCGATGCGCGACCGGGGCCTGAGCAACGCCGCCCTGGCGGCGCGGCTCGACGTCGGCGAGACCGAGATCCGCCGCATGG
>JANQGL010000371.1 GCA_028277325.1 Magnetospira sp. | reverse complement strand
AAGGCGTTCTCCACCGCCGGCGGCGCATGGTTGGGCGTGAACTCGGACATCCGCCCTCCTTGAGGGATTGCCTCCGCCGGCCATCTCCGCCGGTCCGCCGTGCCGCCGCCCATCCGAAGTCCCTTCGCGAAAGTGGTCGGGCGCCCTTGCGGTGGCTATAATCGCCCGGCCGAGGCAATCCCTCAAGGAGGGCGGATGTCCGAGTTCACGCCCAACCATGCGCCGCCGGCGGTGGAGAACGCCTTCGAGGTGGCGTTCTGGTTCTACGACGCGGCGCTGAATGCCAACGAATACCTGCAGCCGCAGAAGATGCAGCGGCTGCTGTTCCTGGCCCAGGCCTATTTCGCGGTGGCCTATGCCGGGCGGCGACTGATGCCGGCGGTGTTCGTGGCCGACGAGATGGGGCCGATCGAGCCCAACGTCTACGCGGCGTTCAGCGCCGGGCGCCCGGCCATCGAGACGATCGGCGGGTTCCCGGAGCGGGTGGAGATGTTCCTGGACAGCATCTGGCGCCGCTTCGGGCACCATTCGGCCGACCACCTGACGCAGCTCGCCAAGGCGACGCCGGGCTACGTCGACGCCCAGAAGCGCGGCCCGCGCGGGGTGATTCCCATCGACTCCATGCGTCGCGACTTCGACCGCGCCGCCGCCGCGCCGCCGGTCCAGAAGGTGATGCGCGCCAAGATGATGCGCTCGCACACCGGCAAGCCGGTGGCGGTCACCGCCTGGCTGCCCGGGGCCAAGCCGGCGCCGCCCGCGAAGGCACCCGAAAAGGCGCCCGGCGGCGATTCGGACGACTGGCTCGGCGCCGCCCTGCGCGGCCGCAAGCCGGGGAAGGAATAGGCGAGCCGGCTACCCGAACACGCCGCGCAACGGATCGAGCATGGTGCGGTCGGTCAGGTCCATGGACAGCGGGGTGACCGAGATGGCGCCCCGGAACACCGCCTCCAGGTCGGTGCCCGGGGCGTGGCGGTCCTCGGCCCTTTGGTTGCCGATCCAGTAGTAGTCCATGCCGCGCGGGTCGGTGCCGACCTGGATGGCGTCGCCGATCTTGCGGCGGCCCTCCTCCGTGACCTCGATGCCCGACACCTCGTCGGCCGCCACGTCGGGGAAGTTCACGTTCATGAATCCGTTGCGCGGCCAGTCCACCGACAGCACCCCGCGCACCACCGCCGGGCCGTGCCGTTCGGCGGTCTCCCAGTGGGCGATGCCCCGGTCCTCGGTGTGCAGGCTGAGGGCGACCGACGGCAGGCCGAGCAGGGTGCCTTCCATGGCCGCCGCGATGGTGCCCGAATAGGTCACGTCCTCGCCCAGGTTGGCGCCCCGGTTGACGCCCGACAGCACCAGGTCGGGCCGCGCCCCGGCCATCAGGTGCTTGACGGCCAGCATCACGCAGTCGGTCGGCGTGCCGTCGATGGCGAAGCGGCGCGGCGCCACCTCGCGGATGCGCAGCGGCCGGCGCAGGGTCAGCGAATGGCCGGCGCCGCTCTGTTCCACTTCCGGCGCCACCACCCAGACCTCGGGCGCCAGGTGGCGGGCGATCCGCTCCAGCACCGCCAGGCCGTCGGCCCTTATGCCGTCGTCGTTGGTGACCAGGATGCGTTCGGCAATGTGATCAGGCATCGGCTTCGACGACCTCCAGGCCGCCCATGTGGGGGCGCAGGGCCTCCGGCACGGTCACCGAGCCGTCGGCGTTCTGGTGGTTCTCCAGGATCGCGACCAGGGTCCGCCCGACCGCCAGTCCGGAGCCGTTCAGGGTGTGCACGAAGCGGGTCCCCTTGCCGCCCTCCGGGCGGTAGCGGGCGGCCATCCGCCGGGCCTGGAAGTCGCCGCAGTCGGAGCAGGACGAAATCTCGCGATAGCGGTCCTGGCCCGGCAGCCAGACCTCCAGGTCGAAGGTCCGGCGGGCCGAGAAGCCGATGTCGCCGCAGCACAGCGCGACCCGCCGGTAGGGCAGGCCGAGGCGCTCCAGCACCGTCTCGGCGCAGCGGGTCATGCGCTCCAGTTCGGCATCCGAGTCCTCGGGCCGGGTCAGGCAGACCATCTCCACCTTGGTGAACTGGTGCTGGCGGATCATCCCCCGGGTGTCCTTGCCGGCCGCCCCGGCCTCGGACCGGAAGCACCAGGTCATGGCGGCGAATCGCTTCGGCAGGTCGGCCTCGGCGAGGATCTCCCCGGCGTGCAGGTTGGTCAGCGGCACCTCGGCGGTGGGGATGAGCCAGCGTCCGTCGGTGGTCCGGAACTGGTCCTCGGCGAACTTCGGCAACTGCCCGGTGCCGAACAGGGCGTCGTCGCGCACCAGGGCCGGCGGATTGACCTCGGTGAAGCCGAACTCCCCCGTGTGCAGATCCAGCATGAAGTTGGCCAGCGCCCGCTCCAGCCGCGCCAGGGCGCCGGTCAGCACGGTGAACCGGGCCCCCGACAGCTTGGCGGCGCGCGCGAAGTCCATCAGGCCGAGGCCCTCGCCGAGCGCCACGTGGTCCCGCACCTCGAAATCGAAGGCGCGCGGATCGCCCCAGCGCGTGAGCTCGACATTGGCGTCCTCGTCGGCGCCGTCGGGGGTTTCGTCGGCCGGTCGGTTGGGAATCCCGGCCAGGGCCTCGTTCAGGGCCGTTTCCGCCGCCGCCGCCTCGGCCTCCAGGGCCGCCTGCCGGTCCTTGGATTCGGCGACCCTGGCCATCACCTCGGAGACGTCGCCGCCGTCGCGCTTGATCCGCCCGATCTCTTTCGACAGGGCGTTGCGCGCCGCCTGCACCTCCTGGGCGCGGGTCCGGGCGTCGCGCCGCCGGGCGTCCAGGTCCAGCAGCCCGGCCGCCCGCCCGTCCAGGCCGCGCCGGGCCAGTCCGGCGTCGAAGGCCTCCGGGTTGTCGCGAATCCACTTGATGTCGTGCATGCTTGCCTCTCGATGGCCCCGCCCCTCGAAGCGCCCTGCGGCCGCGCCTCGGGACGAGGCCCGTTCCCGTGTCCCGGCGGCCCCGCCCCTCGAAGCGCCCTGCGGCCGCATTTCGAGACGAGGCCTTCGCAACTCGGACCTCACCCTGAGGCGGCCCGCAGGGCCCTCGAAGGGTGAGGGCGTGTTCCCCCGTGCTCAGGGACGCGTCTGTCCGTCGCCCCGGACCACGTACTTGAACGAGCAGAGCTGCTCCACCCCGACCGGGCCGCGGGCGTGCATCTTGCCGGTCGAGATGCCGATCTCGGCCCCCATCCCGAACTCGCCGCCGTCGGCGAACTGGGTCGAGGCGTTGAGCATCACGATGGCGGAATCGATCTCGGTGAGGAACCGCTCGGCGGTCGCCGCGTCCTCGGTGAGGATCGACTCGGTGTGTTGCGAGGAGTGGGCGTTGACGTGGGCGATCGCCGCGCCGACCCCGTCCACCGTCTTCACCGACAGGATGGCGTCCAGGTATTCGGTGTCCCAGTCGTCGTCGGTCGCCGCGACCACGCGGCTGTCCAGGGCCCGCACCTCGGCGTCGCCGCGCACCTCGCAGCCGGCCGCGATCAGGTCGTCGAGCAGGCCCGGCAGGTGGCTTCGCAGCACCGGGCGGTCGACCAGGATGGTCTCGGTGGCGCCGCAGATGCCGGTCCGCCGCATCTTGGCGTTGAAGGCCACCGCGCGCGCCTTTTCCGGGTCGGCGGCGCGGTCGATGTAGGTGTGGCAGATGCCGTCCAGGTGCTTGAACAGGGGAATCCGGCTCTCCGCCGTCACCCGCTCGATCAGCCCCTTGCCGCCGCGCGGCACGATCACGTCGATGCAGTCGGACAGGGTCAGCATGGCGCCCACCGCGGCGCGGTCGGTGGTCGGCACCATCTGGATCGCCGCCTCCGGCAGGTCGCCGGCCGCCAGGCCCGACTTGAGGGATTCCAGGATGGCGCGCGAGGAATGGAAGCTCTCCGAGCCGCCGCGCAGGATCGCCGCGTTGCCGGCCTTCAGGCACAGCGCGCCGGCGTCGGCGGTGACGTTGGGGCGGCTCTCGTAGATGATGCCGATGACCCCGAGCGGCACCCGCACGCGGGCGATGTCGAGTCCGTTGGGACGGGTCCAGCGGGCCAGTTCGGTGCCCACCGGGTCGGGCAGGTCGGCGATCTGCTCCAGGCCGACCGCCATCGCCTCGATCCGCCTGTCGTCCAGCATCAGGCGGTCCAGCATCGCTTTCGACAGGCCCTTCCCGGCGCCGGCCGCCATGTCCAGGGCGTTGGCCGCCTGGATCGCCGCCCGGTCGTCGCGCAGCGCCCGGGCGGCGGCGCGCAGGGCGGCGTTCTTGGCCTCGGTGCCGGCCAGCGCGAGGGCGGCGGCGGCCCGCCTGGCGTCGGCGCCGAGGCGGGCCATCAGGGACGGAATGTCCCGCGGGGT
>JANQGL010000299.1 GCA_028277325.1 Magnetospira sp. | reverse complement strand
GCTTCGTGGAACCGGCATGACCGGGGCCGCGGCCTGGCGGATCGAGATCGCGGTGCCGCGGGCGGCGGCCGGTGCCTTCGCCGAGGTCCTGGAGGATGCCTGCGACAGCGTGCTGGTGCTCGGCGAGGACACCGACCCGGCCTGGATCCTGCGCGGCTGGACGGAGGCCGAACCGGACCGCGCGCGGCTGACCGCCGTGCTGGCCCTGGTCGCCGCCGATCAGGGGGTGGCGTCCGGGATCAACCTCGCCATCGGGCCGGAGGCGCCGCGCGACTGGCTGGCCGAGAACCTTAAATCGTTCCCGCCGGTCCGCGCCGGCCGGTTCTACGTCCACGGCTCGCACGTGGACGGTCCGGTGCCGGACGGCGCGGTCCCGCTGTGCATCGACGCCGCCACCGCGTTCGGGACCGGCGAGCACGCGACCACGCGCGGCTGCCTGCTGGCCCTCGACGCCTGGGACGGCCCGCCTCCCCGGAACGTGCTCGACATGGGCTGCGGCTCGGCGATCCTGGCGATGGCGGCGGCCCGCCTCTGGGGGGCGCCGGCGCTCGCCGTGGACATCGACCTGCGCGCCGTCGAGGCGGCGGCCGGCAATGCGCGGCGCAACGGCCTGGCCGACCGGGTGACCTGCGTCGTCGGCGACGGCCACGCGCATCCGGAGATCGCCCGGCGGGCGCCGTTCGACCTGATCCTCGCCAACATCCTGGCCAATCCGCTGAAGGCCATGGCGCCCGATCTGGCGGCCCGTCTGGCGCCCGGCGGTGGCGCCGTGCTGTCCGGGTTCCTGGGCGGCGACGCCGAGGCGGTGCTGGCGGCGCATCGGGCGCACGGGCTGGTCGAACGCCGGCGGGTGCGTGTTGACGATTGGGTGACGCTGGTCATACTACGCGATGGCTCGGGCTGAGCCGTTCGCCATCTCAGGGGAGACGATGATGTTCAAGAAACTGGTTAGTGTCGCGGCCGCCGGGATGGCCGCGCTGGCTGTCGCGCTCGGTGCCCAGGCCGCCGAGCCGATCAAGATCGGCACCTTCCTCGCGGTCACCGGTCCGGCCTCGTTCCTGGGCGACCCGGAACTGAAGACTCTGCGCATGTACGTCGACGAGATCAACGCCGGCGGCGGCGTTCTCGGGCGGCCGCTGGAACTGGTCCACTACGACGTGCAGCACGACGCCAAGAAGGCGATCACCGCCGCCAAGCGGCTGATCTCGGACGACCGGGTGGACGTGATCGTCGGCGGCTCGACGACCGGCACCACGATGGCCGTGGTGCCGCTGGCCGAGAAGGCGGGGATGCCGTTCGTCTCGCTGGCCGGCGCCGCGGTGATCATCGACCCGGTGAAGACCTGGGTGTTCAAGACCCCGCACACCGACACCATGGCCTGCGCCAAGATCTTCGAGGACATGCAGAAGCGGGGCATCGCCAGGATCGGCATGATTTCCGGCACCGGCGGGTTCGGCAAGTCGATGCGCGGCCAGTGCCAGACGCTGGCCCCCGCCTACGGGATCGAGGTGGTGGCCGACGAGACCTACGGGCCCAAGGACTCCGACATGACGGCGCAGCTCACCAAGATCAAGAACGCCGAGGGCGTGCAGGCGGTGCTCAACCCCGGGTTCGGCCAGGGGCCGGCCATCGTGACCAAGAACTACGGCCAGCTCGGGATGACCGGCCTGCCGATGTACCAGTCGCACGGCGTCGCCTCGAAGAGCTACATCGACCTGGCCGGCCCGGCCGCCGAGGGGGTCCGCCTGCCGGCCGCCGCCCTGGTGGTGGCCGACAAGCTGCCCGACGACGATCCGCAGAAGCCGATCGTGATGGCCTACAAGACCAAGTACGAGACCGAGACCGGCGAACCGGTGTCGACCTTCGGCGGCCACGCCTACGACGGCCTGATGATGGTGCTGGCGGCCATCCACCGGGCCGGCGGTCCGGAAGACAAGGCCAGGGTGCGCGACGAGCTGGAGCGGACCACCGGTTTCATGGGCACCGCCGGGATCGTCAACATGAGCCCGAAGGATCACATGGGGCTCGACCTGTCGGCCTTCCGGATGCTGGAAATCCGCGACGGTGACTGGGCGCTGGCCGACTGACCCCGCGCCATCGCGCGGCCTCGAAACCCGGGACCCGACGGTCCCGGGTTTTTTCGCGTCTGGCCGGCCGCGGCCCCGGTTGGGTTACTGAAGTAAATAAACCGACGTTGGACAGGTTCAATATTTTTTATTAACCAAACGGTCGTAATTTTATATTTTCGACATTCGGAAAAACTTGGGTTACTCAAGTTACTGTAGCAAAAATACGACAGTCTTCGAAAAACACCACACATTTGTCACAAAGCATTTGAGAGTCGTTCTCACCCATGCACAATGCCCCACGGGTGGAGGGACAAGAGACTGAATACTGCGCCTGGCGCGAACGCGGGCGCGAATTCGGGTCTCTGAGCCCTTCAAAACAAACAAGAAGAAAGAACCGAAACATGTCGCGGTCGATGCACCCCGGGGTGTGGCATCCCCGGGAATCAGTTGGGTGGCATTCGGTTTCTTCAAGCAGAGGCACCGAGACGCTTGGGAGGTGCCGGGGTGGGCGGTGCCCGCCCCGGCAAGTCAAGAACGTCACTTTACTTGAAAGGTCAAAACGAAAAATGAGATCGAATCGTCTTTTCGAAACAACCGTCCTCACGGCCGCGATGTTGGCCGTGGTGGGTCCCGCGCGGGCGGCCGATCCGGTGACGTTGCGGGTCGGCGGTTTCATGGAGCAGTGGATCGGTTACGCCGACAACGAGTCCGGCAACAACGCCTTCGACTACGCCGATTTCGACACCCAGTCGGACACCGAGATCCACTTCCTGGGCGAAACCGTGCTGGACAGCGGCCTGCGGCTCGCGGTCACCGTCGAGTTGGAGGGCGACCATCCGGGCGGCGCCATCGACCATTCCTGGCTGTCGCTCACCTCGGACACCTACGGCAGCCTGATCATCGGCGGCCAGGAGGCGTTCCTCAACGACGTCACCATCTCGTCGCCCGACGTCGGCATCGAGCACGCGGACGGCGACATGGGCAACTGGGTGGCCAATCCGGGCAACGCGACGACCGGCGGGCTGAACATCGACAACACCTACGGCGGCGACGTGGAGCACCGGGTGAAGTACGTCAGCCCGACCTTCTACGGGTTCACCGTCGGCGTCGACTACTCGCCCGCCGAGGCCGACGCCCAGGCGATGCCGGACCGTCGCGCCGGCGCCAACCACAACTACTCCTACGCGGTCACCTACGAAGGCGAGTTCGAGGGCGTCGCCATCGGCCTGCACGGCGGCGTCGGCCATCGGCTGATGAACACCTCCGGCAGCTACGACCTCTACAGCGGGGGCGCCAGCCTCGGCTATGAGGGCTGGACCCTGTCCGGCGGCTACCTGCGGACCAAGCAGAGCCTGCACCAGAGCGGTGCCTCCGGCAACGTGACCGCGTCGAGCATGAACGGCTACGGCTACTCGGTCGGCGTCGCCTACGCCACCGGTCCCTACGCGGTGTCGCTGAGCCACGGCTACGAGGAGCGCGAGGCAACCCCGGACGCGGCCGGGCGCGAGGACTCCGAGACCTCGTGGATGCTGTCCGGGGCCTACGACCTGGGGGCCGGCGTTTCCCTGCTGGGCAGCGTCTTCACGAGCGATTTCGAAGGCGAGATCCCGAACGACAACGGAGCCGACGACAACGACGGCTGGGGCGTGGTCACCGGCCTGTCGGTCGAGTTCTGACCCGTCGTCACGGCGGCGGGCGGGGCATCGCGCTCCGCCCGCCGCTTCCGGGGCGGTTCCGCCCCCGGCCCGACTCTCGCACCGGAACGCCGGACCATCCCTTTATAAATTAATTCGATACCAGCCATCCCCTGGCGGAGGTTTCGGCAGCGCCGGCCTCGGGGTACCATCAAGCCCCGTTCCGAGCTTTGGGGATGAACTCATGAGCCGGCCAGTTGCGACCGCCGACGTTCGGACGATCGACCGCGAGGGCCTCGACGCGCTGATCCGCGCCCTCGGTGCGCAGGGCCGCCGGGTGATCGGTCCGGTGCTGCGCGACGGCGCCATCGTCACCGGCCCGGTGACCTCGGTCGACGACCTGCCGGCCGGCGTGGTCGATCATCAGGAAGCCGGCGGGTACCATCTTGAAGGCCAGGGCAACGGCGCCCTGTTTCATCACGGAGTCGGTCCGCATACCTGGAAGCGCTACCTCTATCCGCCGGTCCGCACCCTGTGGACGGCGCGCCGCGTCCGGCGCGGCTTCGAGACGACGCCCAACGCCGAGCCGACGCCCCGGCAGGCGTTCCTGGGGGTGCGCGGCTGCGACCTGGCGGCGCTCTCGGCGCTCGACAGGGTGCTGCGCGACGGACCCTATGCCGATCCCTGTTACGCCGCCTGCCGGGCCGAGGCCCTCGTGATCGCGGTCAACTGCACCCGGCCCGGCGGCACCTGCTTCTGCGTCTCCATGGGGGGCGGTCCGAAAGTGGCCGCCGGTTACGACCTGGCGCTGACCGAACTGCCCGGCGAGGACCGGCACGTGCTCCTGGTCGAGGCGGGCAGCGAGGCGGGGGCGGCGTTGCTGGCCGGCCTGCCGTCCGAGCCGGCCGATCGCGCGGCCCTCGCGGCGGCCGAGGCGCGTCTCGCGGAGGCCGTGGACTCGATGGGCCGGGACATGATCCCCGATGTCGCCCAGGTGCTTCGGGACGGCCTGACCAGCGGCCACTGGGACGACGTGGCCAGGCGATGTCTGAGCTGCGCCAACTGCACCCTGGTCTGTCCGACCTGCTTCTGCTCGACGGTCGAGGACGTGACCGACCTGACGGGCGGCGAGGCCCGCCGCGAGCGCCGTTGGGATTCCTGCTTCACCCTTGATTTCAGTTACATCCACGGAGGCCACATCCGGCGCGGCGGCGACTCCCGGTATCGGCAATGGATCACCCACAAACTGGCCCACTGGCACGACCAGTTCGGAACCTCCGGGTGCACCGGCTGCGGGCGATGTATCACCTGGTGCCCGGTCGGCATCGACATCACGGAGGAGGCGAAGGCAATCAAGAACCGGGAAGGGAGGACGTAACATGGTACGGATCGAGGGGTTGGAGCGGATTCTGCGCGAGCATCCGTTCTTCGAGGGGTTGTCGGCGGACTACCAGGACCTGTTCGCCGGCTGCGCCGCCAACGAGCGGTTCGAGGCCGGCGGGTTCGTCGGCCGCGAGGGGGAGCCGGCCAACAAGTTCTACCTTGTCCGCCACGGCATCGTGGCGCTCGAATACGCGGTGCCGGCCCGCCCGCCGCTGGTCCTTGAGACCCTGGAGGAGGGCGACGTCTTCGGCTGGTCCTGGATGGTGCCGCCGCATACCTGGGCGTTCGACGTCCGGGCGATGACCCTGGTCCGCCTGATCAGCCTGGACGCCGAATGCCTGCGCGGCAAGTTCGAGAGCGATCATCGGCTCGGCTACGAACTGTTCCGGCGCTTCGTCCCGGTGGTCGCCAAGCGCCTGGCGGCGGCCCGCATGCGGCTGCTCGACATGTACGACTCGCCGAAGTGAGGAGCCCCGCCCGATGAGCGTGACCGCCGCCGCCGACCCGATGCTGCCGGAGCCGTTCGGCATCCTGCGCAAGCGCCGCGAGCTGTCCGACACCTTCACCCTGGAGCTGTCGCCGTTGCACGGCGGTGGGACGTTCGCTTTCCGGCCGGGGCAGTTCAACATGCTCTATGTGTTCGGGGTCGGCGAGATCCCGATCAGCATCAGCGGCGACCCGGAGGACGACGGCCCCCTGGTGCACACCATCCGCGCCGTCGGCACGGTCTCCGGCGCCCTGCGCGACATGGAGGCGGGCGACGTGATCGGGGTGCGCGGCCCGTTCGGGTCGGCCTGGCCGGTCGAGGAGGCGGAGGGGCGCGACGTGGTGCTGGTCACCGGCGGGGTCGGCCTCGCCCCCATGCGGCCGGTGATCCATCATCTGCTGGCGCACCGCCAGCGCTACGGCAAGCTGCTGATCCTCTACGGGGCGCGGACGCCGGAGGACGTGCTGTTCCGCAAGCAGCTCGAACAATGGCGGTCGCGGTTCGACATGTTCGTCGACGTCACGGTGGACCGGGCGACCGGCAAATGGCGCGGCCGGGTCGGGGTGGTGACCAAGCTGATCGCGCGCGCCGGGTTCGACCCGCACGACGCGGCGGCTTTCGTCTGCGGCCCGGAGGTGATGATGCGGTTCTCGGTCCAGGCGCTGAACGAACGCGGGGTGGCGGACGAGCGCATCCATCTGTCCATGGAACGCAACATGAAATGCGCCGTCGGGTTCTGCGGCCACTGCCAGTTCGGGGGGCAGTTCGTGTGCAAGGACGGTCCGGTGTTCCGGTTCGACGCGATCCGCGACATCTTCTCGGTCTGGGAGGTCTGACATGGCGGCCAAGCGGCCCAAGCTGGCGGTCTGGAAGTTCTCGTCCTGCGACGGCTGCCAGCTCTCCCTGCTCGATTGCGAGGACGAGCTTCTGGCGGTCGCCGAGGCGGTGGAGATCGCCTATTTCCTGGAGGCCACCCGGGCCGAGGTGCGCGGCCCCTACGACGTCTCGCTGGTCGAGGGCTCCATTTCCACGCCGCACGACGCCGAACGCATCCACAAGGTGCGCCGCAAGTCCAGGGCCTTGATCACCATCGGCGCCTGCGCCACCGCCGGCGGCATCCAGGCGTTGCGCAACTTCCACGACGTGGACGATTTCGTGCGCTCTGTATACGCGCATCCCGAATATATCTCCACCCTGGCCAAGTCGACCCCGATCCAGGACCACGTGCCGGTCGATTTCGAGCTGCGCGGCTGTCCGATCGACAAGTTTCAGCTCCTGGAGGTGCTGAACGCCTTCCTCAACGGCCGCAAGCCCAACATCCCGCGCCATTCCCAGTGCGTCGAGTGCAAGCTGTCCGGGACCGTCTGCGTGATGGTGGCCAAGGGCGAACCCTGCCTGGGGCCGCTGACCCAGGCCGGTTGCGGCAATCTCTGTCCGTCCTGCGACCGCCCCTGTTACGGCTGTTTCGGGCCCAAGGAAACCCCCAACACGGCCAGCCTGGCCGACTGGTCGGTGCGGTGCCTGGGCCGGGACGAACGGCAGGTCCGGCATATGTTCCGCGCCTTCACCGCCTATGCCGAACCGTTCCGCAAGGAGAGCGAGGCCCATGAGTAAGCCGACCGGGAACCGCACCATCAAGGTCGACGCCCTGGCCCGGGTGGAGGGCGAGGGGGCCTTGCACGTCCGCATCCGCGACGGCAAGGTCAAGGACCTGAAATTCCGCATCTACGAACCGCCGCGGTTTTTCGAGGCTCTGCTGCGCGGCCGCATGTTCGGCGATGCGCCCGACATCACGGCGCGCATCTGCGGCATCTGCCCGCTGGCCTACATGATGGGCGCCTCGCAGGCGATGGAGGAGGCGCTCGGGGCGGAGGTGACCGGCGGCCTGCGCGACCTGCGGCGCATCGCCTATTGCGGCGAATGGATCGAAAGCCACGTGCTGCACGCGGCGATGCTGCACGCGCCCGATTTCCTGGGCCTGGACGACGCCCTGCTGATCGCGCGGGAGAATCCGGCCCTGGTCGAGAAGGCCCTGCAGCTGAAGAAGCTGGGCAACGACATCCTGGAGGTGATCGGCGGCCGCGCGGTGCACCCGGTGAACCTCAAGGTGGGCGGGTTCTACAAGCTGCCGGCGCGCGACCGGCTGGCGGCGTTGCGCGAACGCCTGGAATGGGGCATGACCGCCTCGGAGGACCTGGCGCGCGCCTTCGCGGGGTTCGATTTCCCGCGCCTCGAAATGGACTACGCCTGCGTGTCGCTGCGCCATCCGGACGAATACGCCATCTGCGAGGGGCGGATCGTCTCCAATCGCGGCGACGACCTGGCGCTCGACGAATTCCTCGACCACTACCACGAGGAACACGTGGCGCATTCCAACGCCCTGCACGGGGTGGGGCCGGAAGGGCGTTATCTGGTCGGGCCGCTGGCCCGCCACAACAACAACTTCGATCAGCTGTCCGATCGGGCGAAGGCGCTGGCCGCCGACTGCGGCCTCGGACCGACGGTGCTCAACCCCTACAAGTCGATCCTGGTGCGGATGGTCGAGACCCTCTATGCCTGCGAGGAGGCGGCGCGCCTGATCGACGCCTACGCGGCGCCGTCCGCCCCGGCGGTGCGGGTGACGCCGGGTCCCGGCACCGGACACGGCTGCACCGAGGCGCCGCGCGGCATCTGCTTCCACCGCTACACCCTGGACGAGGCGGGACGGATCGTGCAGGCGGTCATCGTGCCGCCGACCGCGCAGAACCAGAAGCAGATCGAGGCCGATCTCCTGCGGGTGGTGGAGGACAACCTGGACCTGGACACCGAGGCCCTGACCTGGCGTTGCGAGCAGACGATCCGCAACTACGATCCCTGCATCTCCTGCGCCACCCACTTCCTGACCCTGACCGTGGACCGCGAGGCGGCGGCCGGTCAGACCGGGTAGTCGAGCGACAGCTTGGCCATGCAGTCGCGGTAGCGGAAACCTTCCTGCTGGATGTGGACGAACAGCCAGTCGCGGACGAACGCCTGCGCCTCCTCGTTCACCTTGTTTTGGGCGGCGGCGTAGAGAATCTCGCCGCCCATCTCGGCCGAATAGCGGATCACGTTCTGAATCTGTTCGATGAAGATCGAGAACACGTCCTTGGCGCGGCGTTTGTCGGCGCTTTCGAGTTCGAACTCCTTGCGGATCGCCGAACCGATCCCGAACCAGGTTTCCTCGGTAAGAAAGCCGCTGTAACAGAAAATCACGTTCTGGCGGGCCAGCTCACCCCGAAACCGGTACAGTTCTTCGGCAAGCATCGAGGATTTCCGAGTCCCGGTGGGGTTTCCGTCAGCCTGCCGGATCGGATCGTATCGACCGGCGGGCGCCAGTCGATTTATATGGCCGGTCCGTCGCCCGGTGCGGTGGCCGCGACCAGGAAATCGACCACCTCGATCAGGGCGTCCTCGGGTGTCGCGCCGTCGTCGAGGGCCGACTGGTAGGTGGCCAGTTGACGGTGCGCGCTGCTGCCGCGCGCCAGGATGGTCCGCACGTGGTCCAGCTCGCGCGTGCAGCCGAGCGCCGCCCCGTCCTCGGCCACCATGTCCAGAAGCTCGTGCATCAGGTCGGCGAACGCCACCAGCTTGCCGCGTCCGAAATCCACCAGTCCCTGATCGAACCCGTAGCGCTGGGCGCGCCAGCGGTTCTCGTTGATCAGCATGTCGGCGTAGATGCGCCAGCGCAGGTTATGCCGCGCCAGGCGATACAGCATGCGCAGCACGCAGACATAGAGGGCGGCCACGCAGAGGGCGTCGTCCACCTCGGTGCAGATGTCGGTGATCCGCATTTCCAGGGTCGGGAACTTGTGCGACGGGCGGACGTCCCACCACAGCATGGTCGGGTCCTCGAACAGCCCGGCATCCACCAGCACCCGCCAGTGGCGTTCGTATTCGGCCCACGAATCGAACCGCTCCGGCACCCCGGTGCGCGGCAACTCGTCGAACACCGACAGCCGGTAGCTCTTGAGGCCGGTGTCGCGGCCACGCCAGAACGGCGACGAGGTGGACAGGGCGAGGAGATGGGGCAGGAAATAGGAAATCTGGTTCATCAGGTCGATGCGCAGGTCGTCGTCCTCGATCCCCACATGGACGTGCATGCCGCAGATCAGCAGCCGGCTGGCCACCGCCTGCATGTCCTGGGCCAGGAGGTGATAACGCGGCTTGTCGGTGTGCTTCTGGTCCATCCACTGGGCGAACGGATGGGTCGAGGCGGCGATGATCGCGTAGCCGTGGTCGGCCGCCACCCGGCCGATGCTGGACCGCAACAGGCACAGATCGCGCCGCGCCTCGGCGATGTCGGCGCAGACCGAGGTGCCGACCTCCAGTTGCGAGCGCAGGAACTCCGGGCGCACCCGGTTGCCGACCTCGGCCTCGCAGGCGGTGAACAGATCGCTCGGCGGGTCGGTCGCCAGGTCGCGGGTCGCCGGGTCGATCAGGAGGTACTCCTCCTCGATTCCGACGGTGAAGCTCGGTTCCGCGAACGGCATGGCGCCCCCCGGTTTCAGGGCGTCAATAATGCGTCACCCGGTGCAGTCCGTCCAGGGCGAGGATGCGGCCCAGGGCGCCGGCCAGCCGGCCGACCCAGGCCTCGGCCCCCTCGGCGTCGTCGACCAGATCCTGGCGGAGTTCGATCACCACGTGCGGCAACCCGGCGGCGCCGGCGTGGCGGTCCATGGTGTAGCCGGTTTCCTTGCCCGAATAGGGCGCGTTGTCGCCCACCCGCAGGCCCGGCTCGGTCCGCAAGCGATCGATCAGGGGGACCGCGACGCGCGGGTCGCGGTTCCACAGCACGCCGATGTGCCAATGCCGGTCGCGGCCCATCAGCGACGGCGCGAAGGTGTGGATCGAGAACAGCACCGGCGGCGTCTCGCGGCTCCGCCAGATATGGTTGAGGGCGCCCGAGACCGCGTGGTGGTAGGGATGGAAGAAGCACTCGGTGCGGCGGATCTTGTCGGCCTCGGTGAGGCGCCTGTTGCCCGGCACCGGGGTGCCGTCGCTGATCTCCAGGATGCTGGTCGGGTCGCCCGGGTGGCGGTTGTTGTCGATCAGCAGGCGCGAGTAGTTGGCCAGCACGGCGACGCAATCGAGGCGCGCCGACAGGCCGCGCGCCAGGTGGTCGGCGCCGATGTCGTAGGCGATGTGGCGTTCCAGGTCGGGTCCCGCCAGCCCCAGGTTGTCGAGCGCCGCCGGCATCCGGTTGCTGTTGTGATCGCTGGTCACCAGCAGCGGCGTCGGCCCGTCCGGGTTGACGGTTTCAAACGGCGGCGGGTCGCCGGGGCCGATCAGCGGGCAGTCGTCCGGGTTGGGCATGGCGATGCGGTCAGGCGCGGATCCATTCGTAGATGTTGACGTAGTCGGTCCCCGGGTGGTTCCAGGAATAGTCGCGCCGCATGCCATTGATCCGGAGCTGGTTGAAATAGCGCGGGTAGCGGTGCCACAGGCCGATCGCCCGGCCGAGCGCGCTTTCCAGGCCGGCGGTGTCGAAGTGCTCGAAGGTGAAGCCGTTGCGCTCCTCGTAGGGCTTGTGGGCGTAGTTGGCGTCGAACACCGTATCGGCCAGGCCGCCGGTCGCCCGCACCACCGGCACGGTGCCGTACTTCATGGAGATCATCTGGGTCAGGCCGCAGGGCTCGAAGGCGCTCGGCACCACCATCATGTCGGCCCCGGCATAGATCAGGTGCGCCAGGTCGTCGTCGTAGCCGATCTCCAGGTGGACGTCGGGATTGTCGTTGAGGTGGTGCTTGAGGCCCCAGAACTCGTCGTTGATGCCCTGCTCCGAGGCCGATCCGAGCAGCACGAACTGCCCCCCGTTGGCGAGAGTGTAGAAGATGGCGTGGCGGATCAGGTGGACGCCCTTTTGCGGATCGAGGCGGCTGATCACGGCGACGAGCGGCTTGAAGCGGTCCTGCAGCATCAGGCGGTCGCGCAGCGCGTCCTTGCAGTCGAACAGGCCGGAGATGTCGTTCGGGCCGTAGGTCTTCGGCAGCCGCCAGTCGATCTCCGGATTCCAGAAGTTGTAGTCCACCCCGTTGAGCACCCCGCCGAACTTGCCGGCATGGGCGGCCAGGGTGCCCTGCAGGCCGTGCCCGAGGTCGGACGAGCGGATCTCCTCGGCGTAGCGGGGCGACACGGTGCTGACGAAGTTGGCATAGACGATGCCGCCCTTCATCAGGTTGCAGGCGGTGGGGTGGGTGTGGTCGAGCAGCTTCTCGCCGTTCATCAGGCGATTCGGGTCGAGCCCGGCGACGCGCAGCACCTCCGGCCCGCAGACGCCCTGGTGCTTGAGGTTGTGCAGGGTGTAGCAGACCCGGGGATGGCCCATCCCGAGATGCATGTAGATCTCGTAGAGCAGGACCGGGACGAGTCCGGTCTGCCAGTCGTGGCAGTGGATGATGTCCGGGTGCTTGCCGGACTTGAGCAGGAACTCCATCGCGGCGCGCGAGAAGAAGGCGAACCGGTCGGGGTCGTCGCGGTTCCCGTAGTAGGTCCCGCGATCGAAGAAGTTATGGCTCGAATGGGGCTTGATGAAAAAGCACTTCACCCCGTCGACGAAGCCGAAGAACACGGCGCAGTGGACGGCGTGGCCGAGGTACGGCACCCACAGGTCGTCGAAGGTCTGGGTCAGGCCCCAGATGCGGTCGTAGCGCATGTTGTCGTACATCGGCAGGATCACTTCCACCGAGTGGCCGCGGATGCTCAGTTCCTTGGCCAGCCCCTGCACCACGTCGCCGAGGCCGCCGACCTTGGCGACCGGCGCGCATTCCGAGGAAACCATCACGATGAACATGCAAAGGACCTCCGCTCAGACTCGCGTTCAGGCATACAGGAAAGGGTCCATGTCGGGAAACGGATTATCCATGATTTCGAGCGCCGTCAGGCGGCGTTCGTCGATGCAGTCGCCGGCCAGCGCCGCGTCCAGGTAGTCGAACCGCGCCAGGTGGTCGCGGATCCGGCGCATGGCGTAGTCGACCGAGGTGCCGCTGCGCATGATGAACGGCCCGCTCGCTGCTCCTGGCGCAGGCCTCCGACTGGCCGTTCATCATGCGCAGTGGCACCTCGGTCGACTACGCCATGCGCCGGATCCGCGACCACCTGGCGCGGTTCGACTACCT
>JANQGL010000295.1 GCA_028277325.1 Magnetospira sp. | reverse complement strand
TCGAGGATTCGGTGCTCGACTTCGGCGATGTCGAGCAAGGGGTGCCCGGCATCGCCTTCGTCGACGACGGGCCGACGGTCGAAGGCCTGCAGGTGAGTTTCGACGAGACGGCGGAAGGCGCGATCCTGCACGACGAGACGCCGGGCACGCAGGGGGCGTCGGACGACAAGGACGTGGGCGATCCGGTGGCCGGATCGTTTACGGTGTTCGAGAGCACGAACGGCCTGGCGACGTCGGTGATCGGCCGCGCGCAATCGACGTTGACGGTGAGCGACGGGAACTCGGGCGGCGGTCCGTTGAACGGGCTGTTCGGCACCGACGGCGCCGGCACGGTGGGCGTCTCGCTGACGCTGTTGAACAACGGCAAGCCGGTGCCGTCGGGCGGCAGCGTGACGACCAACCTGTTCGTGACGGACGGCGATGCGGCGAACGGCGTCGGCCGGGGCGATCCGATCGTCCTGACGGTGCAGCAGGCCGGCGACATCACCTATATCGTCGGCACGGCGGGCACGGATATCGCGTTTGCGCTGACGGTCGGCCCGGTGGACCAGCAGACGGGCGAGGCGGAGCTGCTGCTGACGCAGTACCAGCCGATCTGGCACGACCCGGACGCGAATGACAATCCAGACGCGACGAATTCGCCGAACGACATTGCGTCGCTGCTGGCCGAAGGCGGTGGCTCGGCGGCGCTCGGCCTGACGGTGACGGTGACGGATGCGGACGGCGATCCGGTGTCCGAGACGCGTCCGTTCGACGCGACCGGCGAGGGCGTCGGCGCCATTATCTTCCGCGACGACGGACCGACGGTCGAAGGCCTGCAGGTGAGTTTCGACGAGACGGCGGAAGGCGCGATCCTGCACGACGAGACGCCGGGCGAGCAGGGGGCGTCGGACGACAAGGACGTGGACGGTCCGGTGGCCGGATCGTTTACGGTGTTCGAGAGCACGAACGGACTGGCGACATCGGTGATCGGCCGCGCGCAGTCGACGCTGACGCTGAGCGACGATTTCACCACGGACGGCCGTTTCAACGGGCTGTTCGGCACCGACGGCGCGGGCACGGTGGGCGCGTCGCTGACGCTGTTGAACAACGGCCAGCCGGTGCCGTCGGGCGGCAGCGTGACGACCAACCTGTTCGTGACGGACGGCGATGCGGCGAACGGCATCGGCCGAGGCGATCCGATCGTCCTGACGGTGCAGCAGGCCGGCGGCGTCACCTACATCGTCGGCACGGCGGGCGCGGATATCGCGTTTGCGCTGACGATCGGCCCGGTGGACCAGCAGACGGGCCAGGCGGACCTGCTGCTGACGCAGTACCAGCCGATCTGGCACGACCCGGACGCGAATGACAATCCAGACGCGACGAATTCGCCGAACGACATCGCGTCGCTGCTGGCCGAAGGCGGTGGCTCGGCGGCGCTCGGCCTGACGGTGACGGTGACGGATGGCGACGGCGACCAGGTGTCCGAGACGCGTCCGTTCGACGCGACCGAGGAGGGCGTCGGCGCCATCCTCTTCCGCGACGACGGTCCGAAGGTCGATCAGATCAAGGTAAAGGTCACCAGCCAGTCGACCGACGGCTCGTTGCTGCACGACGAGACGCCGCAAGTGCAGGGCGGTTCGGACGACAACAACAGTCCGTCGATCCCGAACATTTTTGAGACCCTTGAGGATGTCCTTAAGCTGACGGATCCCGACTTGGCGTCGGTTGGCCGCGCCCAGTCGGGGGTGTCGGTGACCGACCAGTCGGACCGGTTCGGCAGCCAATCGGCGTTGTTCGGTACGGATGGTCCGGGCGATGTCGCGGCCACGCTGACGCGGACCAACGGCCAGCCCCTCAACGGCGACGCGACCAACCTGTTCGTGACGGCTGGTACCGGAACGACTGATCCGGGTGCGCAGATCTTCCTCTATACGGTGGTCGCCGGCACGACGACCTATGTGGTCGGCCGGGTCGGCAACGAAGTGTCGCCCGGTGTGTTCCAGGCGAACCCGCAGGGCGATGCTGCGTTTGCGCTCACCGTCGTTCTCTTGCCGAATTCCGGCGATGGGAACCTGTTGCTGACGCAGTACCAGCCGATCTGGCACGAGGAGAGCCCGGACAACTTCGACGACGTCGTTTCCCTGCTCGCCGACGACGACAGCTCGGCGGTGCTTGGCCTGACGGTGACGGTGACGGACGGGGATCTGGACAGCGTCAGCAAGACCTTCGAGGTGGGCGGCGGCAAGGACGGCTCGCTCAAGGCGATCCAGTTCCGCGACGACGGGCCGACGGTCGAGGGCCTGCAGGTGAGCGTCGACCAGACGGCGGCGGGCGCCATCCTGCACGACGAGACGCCGGGCACGCAGGGGGCGTCGGACGACAAGGACGTGGGCGGTCTGGTGGCCACGTCGTTTGCGGCGCTGGAGGCCGGCGGCACGCCGGACGTGATCGGCCGCGCGCAATCGACGCTGACGCTGAGCGACGGCTTCACCTCGGACGGCCGTTTCAACGGGCTGTTCGGCACCGACGGCGCGGGCACGGTGGGCGCCTCGCTGACGCTGTTGATCAACGGCCAGCCGGCGCCGTCGGACAGCGAGGTGGCGACCAACCTGCGGGTGACGGACGGTTCGCTGCCGGACGGGAAGGGCGACCCGATCTCCCTGACGGTGCAGGAGGTCGGCGGGACGACCTACATCGTCGGCACGGCGGGTGGTGAGATCGCGTTTGCGCTGACGATCGGCCCGGTGGACCAGCAGACGGGTGAGGCGGACCTGCTGCTGCCGCAGTACCAGCCGATCTGGCACGACCCGGCGGATACCCCGAACACGGCGGACGACCTGGTGTCGCTACTGGCGAGCGGCGGCCAGTCGGCGGTGCTGGGCCTGACGGTGACGGTGACGGACGGCGACGGCGACCAGGTGTCCCAGACGCGTCCGTTCGACGCGACCAACGACGGCGTCGGCGAGATCATCTTCCGCGACGACGGTCCGACCGCCGTCGGCAACGAGACCTGTGCGATCATCCCGCCGGAGATCGACTACAACGTTACGCTGGTGCTCGATTTCTCCGGCAGCATGACGACGGTGGTGCCCACCCCCACCGGGCCGGAACCGCGCTGGGTGGTCATGGTCGATGCGCTGAAGCAGTTGCTCGATGAATTCGAGGATCAGCCCGGCGACGTCACCGTCAACATCGCGGGCTTCGGCGGCAACGCCGGGTTCATGTTGCTGACCGGCGGCGACGTTACCGCGGCGAAGAATCAGTTGTCGGGTATTACCGAGGCCGATTTCTTCGATGCCTTCGGCTCACCGAACAACACGCCTTACAACCTTGGCCTTCTCCAGGTGGAGCAACTGATCGACGGCGGCCATATCACGAACGAGGGGCCCAACGAATCGAACCTCGTCTACTTCCTGTCGGACGGCGTTCCCAATCCGCTTGACTCGGGTCTGGATAGCGGTCTGCCGGGCGAGCCCCCGAACGAAGAAGCGACCTGGGAAGTCAAGCTGGCCACCGTCGGTGCCGAGGCGATCGGCGTCGGCGTCGGTCCGCTGGCGATCCTGGGGCCGCTGGAGAAGGTCTCGTCGCCGGACGACAATACGATCCTTGTGGTGGACGAAAACGAGCTGGCCGCCGCGCTCAAGGGGACCATCCCGAGTTTCGAGATCGAAGGCAACCTGCTGACCGACAGCCTGGGCGCGCGCGGCGTTCCCGGTGTCGATCCGGGCGTGGATCACGACGATTTCGGCACCGATGGCCAAGGCACGCTGCCGATCGTCTCGGTCACCGGCGAGGACGGCGTCACCCGGACGCTGACCAGCCCGGGGGACGGCACGGTCAACGGCACCGTGCTGTCGTTCACCACGCCGGATGGCGGCGACTTCTCGCTCGACTTCGCGACCGGCCGGTACACCTACGAGCCGCCTCGCACGTTGCCGACGAGCGGCGATCGCGAGGATCTGTTCACCTATGTCATCCGGGACGGCGACGGCGACACCGACAGCGCCCAGTTGAAGGTCTGTCTGGATGCCGACCCGCAGCCGCGGATCACGCTGGGCCTGATCGACGGCGGCCGTCAGGTGGTCCAGGAAGACAGCAACTTCGACGGGACCTACGAGCAGAACGGTCCGCAGACCGGCTCCGAGAACGTCATCAACGTCACGGCGACGTCGACCGTGGGCAGCTCGCTGGCCAAGATCGTTATCGACGGTCTCGATCCGGCCTGGGAGGTCGATCTGACCAATCTGCGGATTGGCGGCGTCACGGCAGAGCGGTCGTTGGATGGCAAGTCGATCACCATCACGGGTCTCAGCGACACCACCTATGCGGCCTCGTTCGCCGTCAAGCCGCCGGCGGACACCGATGTCGATCTCGGCACCCTGACCGCCGAGCTGACGGCGACCGATGACGTCGACCCGACGAAGACCGTCATGGACACCGACACGCTTGAGGTTGTGACGGACGCCAACGCCGATCCGGTGGATGTGACGATCACGGTGGACGACGCGGGTCCGGACGGTGCGTTTGCGCCGAACGAGAGCGGCACGGCGACGGTGACGGCGAGCTTCGGCGACGCGAC
>JANQGL010000289.1 GCA_028277325.1 Magnetospira sp. | reverse complement strand
AGACCCCTTCTCCAGAACCTCGCGCGTGCCGTCGGCCCGCGTCACCGTCACTGTCCCGGCAACCGTCTCCACCTTGCCGATCACCTCGCCGGCGGCGGCGGGGGCTTGTGCGAGTTGTTCGAGGGGAAGCCCGTCGGGCGCGGCGGCAAGAGAGGTAAGGTCGGTCATCGTCTGTCGATCCTGCTGTTGTCACGCGGCGACCCGGAGCCCGAGCCGAGTTCTTGGTAGCCTGTCCCCCGGCGAACGTTCCGACGATGGTTTTGTCGCAACGACGCGTTGACTTTTATTTAATTGCGAGTGTTCTTGCCTTGCGGACCCTACCGTCTTCATAGGTACTCCGAAAGTCGATCTCGGATCAGTGACTGGCATCACATGCCGCCGCGATCCGCGTTTCATCCCGGGCACGCCGCGGGCCGGGCAGCGTTCGACGGCCCCCCCTCCCCTTGCCCGACGCTCGCGGAACCTTTAAACAGCCCTCGGACCCTTCCAAGGACGGGTGGCCGAGCGGTTGAAGGCAGCGGTCTTGAAAACCGCCAGGGGGTTACGCCCCTCGTGGGTTCGAATCCCACCCCGTCCGCCATTTAAAATTTCCGCTTCCGATTCCCTCCAATGCCTTGAAAATCATGGAGGTTTTCCGGGTTCGACCCCCCTCGTTCCGGGCGTAGCGGAGGCGGTCGGAGAAGGCCGGCCGAAAGGTGGCCTCGCTGTCCGCCAGGCGGTCGCTTTTCCAGAGATTGCAAGGGTTTGAGAGGATTCCGCCCCACTGTAGCGCGGCACTTGAATCTGCAGTAATCGGCACTTGAATCTGCAGCAAGTCGAAAACCGCCGCACGCTTACCGGAGGTTGGTGGAAAGGTTCGCGGGGTGGGTCCTCCCGGCAAACCCCGCATGGCGCTCCGGATCGGTGATCCGTGCTACGGCCGGGAGAGTGTCACCGTGCCACCCGCGCGGTGCCAGTTTCGCGGATCAGAAGGACTGCCGCAATGTTGTCAGGGCTCGCCATACTGGCTTCGCTGTGCGGGTGGCATGTCGATCATGGGTGGACCATCCAGGGCGTTGAAGCACGCGCCCCGAACCATCGCGCCTCGTAACTCCGCGTCCTGTTTCGCCCAGCACCAGAGGAGGTGCCGGGCCTCTTGGGGCTTGCCATTGGCCTGTTTCAAGGCGGCGAGGGATTTCCTCTCGACCAGATTGAGCGCGTGACGGTGCTTTTTCGTCCCGACCTCCATTTCGTCCCGCAAAGTCATTTCGTGGCAATACGGATTGGTCTACTATCATCCTTTCGATGACGCTGGCCGGGCGCACCCCCGATGGCCGGTCGTCTGGCGGCTTGGCGGGGTGCGACGTCAGAGCCTCGACCTGACCCAACGGTCGTTGCGCCCGAGTTTGCCACCCAAGTCAACATGACATATACTGCCTGAGCAGTCGTCAGCCGGGCGCAATCTCTATGGCTGGCGCCGGGTGGCGGGGTCTGGTGCGCTGCCGATGCCCCGATCAAGCCATCGCCCCGATCTTCGCCATCATGCCGTCGATGTGCCGTTCAACGGCGTTTGAAAGCTCATTCACGGCCTCCGTGAACCCCGGGAAGCTAAGTGTCCTCTCTACCGAAAGCCCCCGGTGTTCGACGCGGGCGGTTTGCAACTGCCCCCCGATCCCGGCTCCTTGTCGGAACAGGCCCGACCGGTAGGCGCGATGCTGGTTGGTGGCGACGACCTTGTGGAACTCCCGTGTCGCCGTGATGTCTTCCCCGGTGGCGGCCGGTTTCCAGAGCAAACACATCGTCGCGGCGGAAGGATCGTTAAAGTTCGGCGCGGGACTGATGCTATGGCCGATGGTGAGCTCGACCAGGGCGAATCCGTCCTGGCTGGACTGGATGAAGGCTCTCGGCTTTCCCGCCCGTTCCGACCATCCCACGTGGAAGACTGTCAGCGGGCCGGGTTCGCCGATCCGTTTCGCAAGCCGGGCGAGGCCGGATTGGGCAATGCACGCGATTCCGTCGATGATCCGCAAACCGCCCGCCATGTTCAGGACTCCCGTCCACATCGCTTGCAGACCGAAATCGCCCGATCCTCCGACAATCGCATGCAGGTGCGGAAGAAACGCCATCTTGCTTGCGAAGGTCAGAGGCGGAAACAACTCGGTTCGTCCGCCTCCGACATAGGCCGTCCGCGTCGCCGTCGCCATGTTCCCGGTCAGGGAAGTGTCCACGTCTTCGCGGGAAACGTCCTGTTCCCGCGTCACGAAGGTATCCTGAGAGACCAGGGCGTAGCGCTCGGTGACCGTCACGATGAACAGGGTCATGCCGGCATCTCCGGCAATGCCGCATTCACCACCACCGGACCACACGGACAGGTCGCCGCCGACGCAAGCCCACCGACAAGCTGCGCGGCAAATGAGTCTGCGGCAACTCCCGCCCAACCCGCGTAAGCCCCCGCCGCCCAGCTTGCAACCCCATAGGAAGCAACGACTACCGCAATGGTCAGGATGGTCCGCAACGGATTCTTCTTGCCGCCGCCCCCGCCACCCCGGGGCGCCGCCACCACCCGTATCGCCGCGTGCATCCCCGGTTTCGGGCGCACGCGTGCCCAGTTCTCCCGGGGGATCATGATTGGCTCTTGCGTCATCGGTCGGTCGATGATGTGCACGTGGGCATGTCCGATCAGCGCCCGGTCACACCCCGCCGCCCGCATGAGGTCCAGGATCGTGCCGCCGGCCGGTAGTTCCAGGTCCGCCACGTAGTCCGAAAACGGGTTCGGAGACGCGACCACGCGCAGATCGGGCAAGGTGGCCAGCGGATGAGATAAAGACGTCGGTTTGATCATGCGGGTTCACTCCCGATCCGGCATATGCCTACGCAGCGTCTCGGTGGAAATCCCGAGTTGCCGGCAAATCGCGGTTTCGTCAGTATCCGCCACCGGCTCGCGGAGCGGCGGAGCGCCCTTTACCTGTTCCTGGAACAGGATTGCCGGCGGGGTCATGCCCACGAACCGGTCAAACATGCTTTCGTCCAGGCGGCACAACTCGGCCCCCCAGTTCCGGAGCGCCGGAGGCAGGATTCCGGAACTCACCGCCAGAGCCACCTTTTCACTGGTGCGCTGGTCGCGGGCGGCGGCCGTACTCTCCTGCTGGTCGCGCAACATGGCTTCCACTTGGTCCGCCGGAACGAACCGGCGCGGATCGGAGGCGCGGACAACCGCGCGCGTCGCCTCGACGATCTCGTCGGCGCCGGCGGAGCGAGGCAGACCGAGTTCGATGCACAGCGCCGACCGCAAGACGTCGTCGTCAACCTCAGGAGTTGAATCCTCGGTTTTCGCCAGGGCGGCCATTTCAAGAGCCGGGGCGTTGGTGAGGCCAGCCCGCAGGATGCGCACAACCTTGCCGTCCTTGGTGTACGTGAACACGGGAGAGAGGTATCGGTATTCCTTCGCTGCGAGGGCCGCGGCCGCACGTTCGGTCCATTCGACCTGCGCCCAGATGCCATCCGGTGCGGGCTTCATGCCGACGATCCAGCCGGCGGCCGGCGCCGGCTTTCCGTTCTTGGGTGCGTGGTCCATCTGGTGCTCGTAGTCGATGGGCATCCGGCGGTCCGCCTTGAGGCTGCGCGCGATCACGCCGCGCGGATCGTCGTTGGTCCACGGGCCGCGTCCGTCGTCGGGGCGGAAGGTGCCGGCCGGCAAGATGTGAACCCACTCGGGAGGGGTGTTCCCGGTGTCGATTTCGAAGCCACAGCAGGCGGTTTGCTCGGTCATGGGTCATCTCCCCCGATCAGTCCAGGTACGAAGTGGCAATGAGTTCGGCGGTTCCAGCCCATTCATTGGCGACGGAAACCGCCGTGTCCGTTCCGTTGACGGTGACGGTTTCCACGCGCGTGCCGTTGTTCAGAAGCCGCCGTGCCGCGCCTTCCAAAGCGTTCGGAACCACCAGATGGGTGGGCTTGATCCGGAGGCTTCGCCCTTCGTCGCCCTTGAATGCCTGCATGGCGGCGCGCGCGGCCTCGTAGTTGGCCGGGGTCAGGTCCGCCTTGCTGGCGAACGCCATCTGCCACAACCCGTAGCCGGCGTTGACGCGTGCCCGAACCCCGTAAAGGTATTCGTCGCGCATGAACACGTTTGTGTCCTCCGGCCATCGGAATCCAGATACGGCCATGGCCAAGCGCCACGCATATTTTCTTCGCGTTTTCGAAACCCACTGCGCCAACAAGGGGATGGCTCAATTTAGGAATCTTCCGGGGGATCTCCATTTCCGTGCCGCCGAGTTCTCGCGCCACGGCTTCCGCAACCTCGCGACTGGTGACCGCCGCGATATCGAACAGGATGCCCCCAAGAGGCATTTGCCCGAACGGGCTGCTTTCTTTTCCGGCTTCATTCGACATAACCGTTCGCCTCTCCAACGACGCCGCGTGTCCGGTCGATGGTCTCGCGGTGCATGCGCCGCACCCGGCGTACCGTGGATAAACTCACCCCCAGTTCGTCGACGATTTCGGAGTTGCTTTTGCCGAGGATCGCGAGCTTGACGACGGCGGCATGTCTTTGTGCCGATCCCCTCCCACCAGCCATGGGGACGTAAATCCGACCATACCCGAGCGCCTTGCCGATCCTACGGGCGTTTTCGACCCCCACGGCGCGTGTCAGCCGATTTCGAACGGTGGGTTTAAGGGATATTTCGAGATACATTCCGCCGAGTTCCCGCGCCACGGTTTCGGCAACCTCGCGGCTGGTCGCTTCGGCGATGTCGAACAACACGCCTTGAAGGGGTATACGCCCGAAGGGGCCGCCGTCGTTTCCGCTTCCGAAGGTCACCGCCTTTGGCGGCGGCGTGTTTTCATTTTCCCCGTCCATGAACCGCGCGTAGGTCGATGCCTTCGGAATCGACACCGAGTTCTGCTCCAGTTCCTTCCTGAAAGCACATACGATCCGCTGGTAGCTCTCGATGCCCACAACCTGGACAAGTCGATTGCGCGGGGTCGGGTTATCGGAAAGCCCAACCGTTGCTCCCTCAAGCTCCCGCGCGACGGTTCGGGCGACATCCGGACTGGTTGCCTTCGCAATCGTCTGCAAGGTGATGCAGGGGAAAACGTCGTGGTGCAATCGACGGAACTCCGATTTAGGATTTTCCCGGGAAGTAACACCCGGTCATTTTTCCTGGAGATATTCCGCAATTCTTCACGCCTCCGAGCGAAAAGCCCCCCGGTCATATGTCCGGGGGTCTTTTGAATGAAAATAGCGTTCCCATTGATTGTCCCTGGTTCCTCGTCCCTGCGACCCGGGCCCGCCGTCCTGGCGGGTCCGGGGTGTTCTCGGGGGCGGATGTCGGGGCGAGAAACGGCAGGGCGTTTCGAGTGGAACCGTGGGGCATTGTTCCATCGAAGCGGGAGACAACGCCCCTTTCGCCGCCGGACGGCTTCCGGTATGATGATTGCGGGCTTCACAACCCATTCACTGGCGGCACGGCACCGCCGGGCGGTTCATCCGCCAGAGGTGCCTTTCGTGTGTCCGGAGTCCGTCCGGCGCACCGCATGGCCGGTTTCCATGCCGGGAGCCCATGGCGCATGTCCAGGGCGTAAGCCTAAAGGTCATGGGGCCGTTCCAGTGACGGTTGTGAACTCCCGGCCGCCTGCGATGGTCGCGGGCGGCACTGCCTTCACAAGCAACACTGGAGACCAGCCATGTCAGACCAAACCCTGCCCAAGATCGGGTTTCACACCAACCGTCCGTTCCCCAATCCGCTTGATGCCCTGCATGAAGCCGCGGCAGTGGCCTACATGCTCGACAACTTCATTGCCGGGAGCGACGATCTTCACCTTTTCTGCCGCGCCAACGAGGGATTGTACGGGCTTTCCGTCGTGCTCGGTGGCATCACCGACACCATCATGGATGCCGTCTCCGCCATCGGGGAGCGGTCTCGGGACTCCGGCCGGGAGGCAGACCAGCTCGGGACCCTCATTGCGGAGCTGGCCGAAGGGGCGGACGCAAGGGACGAGCCTCTCGGCGGGAAGTGCATGACGGCCCGGAAAGCCGCCATCGAGGCCGTGCATCGGCAGGGCTTCGGGGTGGAGGATATCGCCCAGGCGGTGAACCTCAAGAAAGCCGCCGTTCAACGGATTTTGGACGAACTGGACGGCAAATCCTTGCCGGAAACCGACTCCGATCCGGTCGCCAGGGCCCCGAAGCGGGACGGAGCCGAGGCAGACGATCCGGACGCCTCCGATGACGGAACGGCGGATGGCGAGGCCCCGGACCGCGCGGCCGGCGCCGCCTCGTAACCCGGGGGACAGGAGTGCCGACCATGCAACGCACGAGCGGACAGGACGGCTTTCCCCTCACCGTCACCATTCCGGCCCAGGAGCTGGCGGAGCTGCAAAGGCGGGTGGTCTACTTCGAGGCCGTCGTCATGAAGCTTCTCCGGGAACATTGCCGCGTCCAGGAATGGTTCACCGCCGCCGACCTGGAATCGTTGCGGCTGCCGGGTCTTCCGGCGCACCGCAACGTGATCACCCGCAAGGCCGGCGCCGAGGGATGGCGGCGCCGGAAGGCGGCCAGCGGGCGGGGCTACGAATACCATTTCTCGAGCCTGCCCCGCCGCGCCTTTGAAGAGCTCGTAGACCGCGTGATGAAGCCCTTCGTTGCCGAGGCGGTCGAAACGGGAGAGATGCCGGACACCCTGCCCGGCATCCCGCCGGCCGAACCCCGGCCCGATCCGGGCAACCTGCCACCCGTTTGGGCTCTGCCCCTGATGCGCCTGGTCAAGGATCAGGGGCCAATTACCGTCCGCGAGGCGGTCGAACGCCTCGCCCTCGTCATCGATCCGGAAACCTCCATGCCCACGATCGCCGAAGCCGCCGACTACCTCCGGCGGCTGGGATGGGTGGACGGGTGACGATGCTCCCTGCGCTACCATCAGGGTAACGCAGGGACTTTAGATGTCACCATCAGGGTGACACTTCGCATCCACCGCCACAACACTTGTCGTGTTGAAAGGATAGAAACATGAAAAGTCAAGACGATTTTCCTCTTCGGGGCGAAGTGCTGGAAAAACTGGACAAAGCACGACAATTGCCCACAAAGGACAGCCGTTGGAACGCCATTCGCAGAATCCTTAATCAATACGAAACCAGAATGGAGCAGGTAGGGCCAATGCCTTACGATTTGAAGTTTATTTCCGTCGCTCTGGATGAAATCGAAAAACTCAGGGAACCTGAACGGACTAAGACCGCGCGTTGGTGGTTCTGTTGGCAGCTTGACGGTGTGGCTTGGCTGAACAACGCCCATGTGCTCTCGTATCTTCAGTTCGTCCTGGAAAATGGCGACTATGCAAATCCAGACTATCCGCTGAAGCGGCTGGCCGAAATGGCGCATCCTCCCGGACCGGATGGTGTGCGACGAGAATTGAGTAAGCGTGTGGTCCGTGAATGGTTCGAAGAGTACGAGCTTCCGCACATCGACGATATCGACCTTTCGAAGAGGTGGTTCACGGATCAGGAACTTGTGGTCATAGCGCGCACTTTTCCCGGGTCCGGCATGCCGACGACCCTGCGATCTTTGCGAAGGAAATCCAAGAAAGAAGGATGGGGCAAGAAAGGGCTTGCGAGACGGCGCAATTCAGATTGAAAGCCTACAACTAGAACACAAACTTGGCCCGGAAACCCCGGGCTTTTTTTCGTAACGCCCTGGTCCGCCGGGTCCGCCAAAAACCACCCCATAATTACATAAAGAGTTTCCCATATCCTTCTGTTATGCGATGATTTTTCCGGGTTGGCGGACCTCGGAACTTCTAACGCTGCACTAGGTCCGCCAAATTCGGGTTTTGGCGGACCTGAAATCCGCCTTTCCTGGCCTTCCAATGGCGCGATGTGGAGAAAATAAGAGTGGTTTAAAAAGTACTTACGGTGCCTGAGTTCGATCCGCTGTATCGTTGGCTTATGCTGCAGAATCAAGTGCCCGTAGGCCGCCAAAGTGACGCTACTGCAGATTCCAAGCTCTACGAACGAAACATCGCCCTCGGCCGAAATTCCTCTTTGATCTGAACGCGTCCCCGTATTTCCCGCCTCATCCCGCCGGGTCCCGGTTCACTGCAGATTCAAGTGCCGTCCAACATCCGCGAAAACAGCACCGCAAAGCGGCGCCAACGCTGGGGTTTAATCTTTTGATTTATAAGTGGAAAATCTGGTGCTTTCGGCGAGGATGAAAATGAACCCTCCAGGCCTTTCCGAAGTTCGAGCGGGCCCGCCCCAAAATGATACGGACTTCGAATTCAGGGCCTTAGGGGGTCGAATCCGACGCTTCGACCCCCTGTCTGTGTCGTTGATGGATCAACGTATCGAGACATTTGAATGCGTTCTTGCGCCTCCTTGGTCCCGCGCCGCGGGAGTCAAATGTCTCGGTCGATCCACTTAGTTCAGGCGACCGGCCGCCGTCCCGCAGGGTTGAAAACGGCCAAGGCGCAACTTGGTTTCGTGGATCACCTGACGCACGTCGTCGGGCGTCAGGCCGTCGCGTCGCATGACGGCATGCGCGACCGGGTCACGCAACAACTCTTCCACCGTCGGCTCTGGGCAATACATGGTCCATTCTCCCGAGGTTTGGTTGATCCGCCGGGTTCCCTGTCCGGCTTGTGGCATGTGAGGGGATGGATGTCCCGGCCCACCTTTGATCCAGGTGGCGTCGGGTCCGGCGGCGGCAAGACGCCCAGGCTTTCCGCGTCGCTCGACAGCGTTTCGGCCTGCGGGCCTTCCTCGGGCACGAGACCCGTCGCCCGATGCGCCTTGTCGCATCATCCAACCCCAGAATACCTAACTATGTAGCTCGGATTTTCGCCGGGTTCAAGTTGAATGTTTATTACATATTATACCATTTTATTTTGTGTGGTTATTCTCGGTAAATCGCTGGCATGCGTGATTGGGTTTTGACGAAACCGCCGCATCGTGTCATATTTCTTTAATACAAGGGAGGTTCGGCAACGGGGATGGGGCAACGGAAGGAACGCGCGGATGTCGATTGTCTATACCCTGTATCTTGTCGCCTGCCTCGACCCTATGTGTCATTATGTCATGCCGGCAAAGACTTACGAGTCGGAACGGAGTTGCCGCCTCAATGCCGCGATGATCGCCGGCATGAAGCGGGCAAGCGACAACCGGCCGATCGGCAACGGCTTCAACTATCACTATGAATGCCGCCCGATCGAGGCCGTGGCCGGTCGTCCCCTCGAAACCACGCCTCCACAGGGTCCGGCTCCCGCCGCCAGCCGCATCTGACCCCGCCCGACGCGGCCGGACAACCGCCGCGATTTTATCCGATTCACGGCATGGGATTTCCGGACCCTGACGGGAAGCGCGCCGCGCCTGAGAACAGGACGCTGAAACAGTCGGTCCGGTGCAGTTCCTCCCCCTTCGAGGCTCGCCTAAGCTCGCGCCTCAGGGTGAGGTTGATATTCAAGGGCACCTCGAATAACCGTCATGCCCGCGCCCTTCGACGGACTCAGGAGCGGGCATCTCTAACGTTCTGAAAAATCTGAATTTCCGCCTTCGCGGGAGTGGCGGAACGGGGGCTTTTCGAGGTGCCCGCAAAGCAAATCCGCCTCGTCCCGAGGTGGCTCGCAGGGCCCTCGAAAGGGGAAGGGACCCGCAGCGCGGCCGTTTTCGGTACCCATCGTCACGGCGTCGGGCTAAACAACGACGGTGCGCCGACCGGAGGCTCGATGTCCAAACCGTCCCTGAATGCCGTCTCGTCGACCCGCGATCCGCGCCCCGGCCGGGCTGGCCGCCGCGCCGCCCTGCGCGCCATCGCCGCCGGCCTGATCCTCGCCGCGGCCGTCCTCGGCGCCGCGCCGTCGCGGGCCGACGACTGTTCGGTCGCCGTGGCCGCCAACTTCACCGCCGCCGCCAGGGACATCGCCGCCGCCTTCGAAACCGCGACCGGCCACCGCGCGGTGCTCAGCTTCGGCGCCACCGGGCAGCTCTACGCCCAGATCACCCAGGGCGCCCCGTTCGAGGTGTTCCTGGCGGCCGACGCCGAACGCCCGGCCAGGGCCGTGGCCGAGGGCCTGGCGGTGCCGGGCAGCGTCGTCACCTACGCCATCGGCCGGCTGGTCCTGTGGAGCCCCGATCCGGCGCGGGTGCGCGGCCCCGAGACCCTGCGCGACGGCGGTTTCGGGAAGCTGGCCGTCGCCAACCCGACCACCGCCCCCTACGGCGCCGCCGCGATGCAGGTCCTGGCCGCCCTCGGCCTGACCGAGCGCGTCGCCGCGCGGACCGTGCGCGGCACCAACATCGCCCAGACCTACCAGTTCGTGGCCACCGGCAACGCCGAGCTGGGCCTTGTCGCCCTGTCGCAGGTCGCCGGCGTCGGGAACGGGTCGCGCTGGGGGGTGCCCGGCGACCTGCACGATCCGATCCGCCAGGACGCGGTGCTGCTGGAACCGGGCGCCGGCAAGCCCGCCGCCACGGCGTTCCTCGATTTCCTGCGCGGGGACGAGGCCCGCGCGATCGCCGAGTCCTACGGCTACGCCACCGCGGACTGACAAGGGAGCGCCCGGGCATGTGGGACGCGATCCGCCTGACCCTCGAACTGGCCGCCCTGACCACGGCGATCCTGCTGCTGGTCGGCACCCCTCTCGCCTGGTGGCTGGCTCGCTCGGATGCCTGGTGGAAGGAGGCGGTGGCGACCGTGGTCGCCCTGCCCCTGGTGCTGCCGCCCACCGTGCTCGGGTTCTACCTGCTGATCGCCCTCGGACCGGACGGGCCGGGCGGCTGGCTGGCCTCGCTGGCCGGCGGCCGCACCCTGGCCTTCACCTTCGAGGGCCTGGTCATCGGGTCGGTGATCTATTCCATGCCGTTCGTGGTGCAGCCGGTGCGCAACGCCTTCGAGGCGGCGGGCGACCGGCCGATGGAGGTGGCGGCGACCCTCGGCGCGTCGCCCCTCGACGCCTTCCTGAGCGTCGCCCTGCCGCTCGCCCGGCCCGGCCTGCTCACCGGTGCGATCCTGGGATTCGCCCATACGGTGGGCGAGTTCGGCGTCGTCCTGATGATCGGCGGCAACATCCCCGGCGAGACCCGGGTGCTGTCGGTCGCCGTCTACGACTTCGTGGAGACCCTGCAATGGCGCGAAGCGCACCTGCTGGCCGGCGGCCTGCTCCTGTTCTCGTTCCTGGTGATCCTGTCGATGATGCTGGTGGAGAAGCGCCTGCGGCGGCGGCTGGCGCGCTGAGCGGGCCGGGCATCGTCGCCCGCTTCGCCGGACGTCTGGGCGGGTTCTCCCTGAACGTGTCGTTCTCCGCGCCGTCGCGCGGCATCACCGCCCTGTTCGGCCCGTCCGGGTGCGGCAAGACCACCCTGCTGCGCTGCGTGGCCGGCCTGACCCGGGTGGACGACGGGGTCTTCTCGCTCGACGGCGAGGTCTGGCAGGACGGCGGCGCGTTCCGGCCGCCGCACCGGCGCCCGATCGGCTACGTGTTCCAGGAAGCCAGCCTGTTCCCGCACCTGTCGGTGCGCGCCAACCTGCTGTACGGACGCCGCCGCGCCGACCGCCGGTCGCCGGGCGACGACGGCGTCGACGTCGACGCCACGCTGGACCTGCTCGGTCTCGACCGGCTGCTCGACCGGGCGCCCTCCCACCTGTCGGGCGGCGAGCGGCAGCGGGTCGCCATCGGCCGCGCCCTGCTCGCCCGGCCGCGCCTGCTGCTGATGGACGAACCCCTGTCGGCCCTCGACCGGCCGGCCCGCGAGGAGATCCTGCCCTACCTGGAACGCCTGCACGCGGCGCTGTCGATCCCGGTGCTCTACGTCAGCCACGACCTGGGCGAGGTGGAGCGCCTGGCCGATCACCTGGTGCTGATGGAGAGCGGACGGGTGCGCGCCGCCGGACCGCTGGCCGACCTGCTGGCCGATCCGGCGCTGCCGCTGGCCCGCCTGCCGGACGCGGTGGCGCTGCTCGAAGCGCTGGTCGAGTCCCATGACGACGCCTACGGGCTGACCACGGTGCGCCTGCGCGGCGGCCAGTCGCTGCTGGTGGCCGGCGACCTGGGTCGCCCCGGGACCCTGTGCCGCCTCGAGGTGCCGGCGGCGGGGGTCAGCCTGGGCCATCACCCGCCGGTCGACACCTCGATCCTCAACGCCTTGCCGGCCCGGGTGGTGGCGCGCCGCGAGACCGACCGGCATCAGGTGATCGTGTTCCTGCGGCTCGGACCGGCCGGCGACGGCGACCCGCTGCTGGCCCGCATTTCCCGCAAGTCCTGGGACGACCTCGGCCTCGCCGAGGGGATGTCGGTGCACGCCCGGGTCAAGGCGGTGGCCCTGCGGGACCCGCGCCCGCACTGATCCCGCCGGAGTCACCGCGCCTTGCGCGCATGACGCCGTGCGCAATCTGCGCCCCGGTGTCGTGACTCCGGCTCCCGGCCGATTCCGTCAGGTGAATCGGGCGCGGCGCTCGTCGATCCCCGCCGGGTCCTCGTGGATCAGGACCTCGGAGCCGGGGAAGGTTTGCTCGATGTCGTACATCACCTGCTCGGCGATCTCGTGCGCCTCGAACAGGGTCATCCCGCCGTCCAGTTCCATGTGGAACTGGATGAACCGGTGCGGCCCGGTGGAGCGGGTTCTCAGGTCGTGAATATCGATCACCTCCGGATGCGCCAGGGCCAGGTCGCGAATCCGCTGCCGTTCCTCGTTCGGCAGCTCCCGGTCCATCAGCAGGTCCAGCGAGTCGCGCACGATCTGCAAGGCGTTCCACAGGATGTAGGCGGCGATCCCCAGCCCGAACGCGGCGTCGGCCCAGCCGACCCCCAGCTCGGCGCCGAGGACGAGGGCGGCGATGACCGTCGCGTTGACCAGCAGGTCGCCCTGGTAATGCAGGGAGTCGGCCGAGATCGCCACCGATCCGGTGCGCCGGATGACCATTTTCTGGTACAGCACCAACCCCAGGGTGAGGGTGATCGAAATCCCCATCACGACGATCCCGATCAGGCTCTCGGAGACCGGCTTGGGATTGATCAGGCGTTCCCCGGCCTGCAGGAACAGAAACACCGCCGACCCGCCGACGAACGCCGCCTGGACCAGCCCGGCCAGCGGCTCCGCCTTGCCATGCCCGAACCGGTGGTTCTCGTCGGCCGGCGCCAGGGCCTGGCGCACCGCCAGCAGGTTGAGCACCGAGGCGGCCAGGTCGAGCGCCGAGTCGACCAGGGTCGACAGCACGGCCACCGAGTTGGTGATCAGCCAGGCGCCGGTCTTGATGACGATCAGCAGCACCGCCACCGCCACCGCGGCATAGGTGGCGCGGCGCATCAGGCGCCCCCGCGGACCGGCCCCCAGCAGGTGGGCCGGCTGATCGGACGTCCCGACCGGCGGAACGGGAGTGGAGCTCATGGCAACGCGTTCCGGGGCCAATTCAGGGGAAAAGGTGCTGCGGACGCCATCCGTCGTCGTGACGCGTATACAGGATCCGGTCGTGCAGGCGGAACGGCCGATCCTCCCAGAACTCGAACCGCTCCGGCACCAGCCGGAACCCGCCCCAATGGTCCGGCCTCGGCACCTCGCCGACCGCGAAACGGGCGGTGTACTCGGCGACCCGCTTCTCCAGGTGGAATCGGCTTTCCAGGGGGCGCGACTGCCTCGACGCCCAGGCGCCGATCCGGCTCAGCCGGGGCCGACTGTGGAAATAGGCGTCGGAGTCCTCCGCGGACACCGGTTCGACGGCGCCCTCGACGCGCACCTGACGGCGCAGCGACTTCCAATGAAAGCACAACGCGGCATGCGGATTGGCCGAAAGCTGCACCCCCTTGAGGCTTTCGAGGTTGGTGTAAAAAACGAAGCCTCGGGAGTCCATTTCCTTCAGCAGGACCATGCGGACCGACGGCCGACCGTCCGGCGTCGCGGTGGCCAGGGCCATCGCGTTGGGGTCGTTGGGTTCGCTCTGCCCGGCTTCGGCGAACCACTCCGCGAACCGGGTGAAGGGGGCCTCGAAGGGTGTGATGTCGGTCATCGGTCGCGAACTCTCGGGGCGTTACGGTCACGGACTGCGGGCACGGCGTGGCTTGCCTAGGGTATGCGTCGGATGCCTCGCGAAGGCCACAAAAATGTGGCATGCTCAAGCGAGTCTCGGAGCGCCATGCGTGTCCGAGCGGAAGGAACGAGGATGAAGGCGATGAACAGTTTCCGCACCATGACCGCCGCGGTGGCGCTGGCCGCGCTGCTGGCGGCCGGCTGCACCCAGAACATGAAGGACAATCCGAACCAGACCATGGGCACCCTGTTGGGCGCCGGCCTGGGGGCGCTTGCCGGTTCGCAGATCGGCGGCGGCAAGGGCCGGATGGCGGCGATCGCGGTCGGCACCCTGGCCGGCGCCTGGCTGGGCGGCAACGTGGGCGCCAAACTCGACGAGGTGGACCGCATGC
>JANQGL010000237.1 GCA_028277325.1 Magnetospira sp. | reverse complement strand
CCGGGGTCCTGACCATCGTCGGCGCGGCGACGCCGCTGGTGCTGGCGGCGACCGGCGAACTGGTGACCGAGAAATCGGGCGTCCTCAACCTGGGCGTCGAGGGCATGATGGTGGTCGGCGCCATCGTCGCCTTCATGGCCGGGGTCGAAACCGGCAGCGGCACGGTGGGGGTGCTGGCCGGGGCGGCGGCCGGGACGGCGATGGCGCTGCTGTTCGCGGTCCTGGCGCTGACCCTGCTGGCCAACCAGGTGGCGACCGGGCTCGCCCTGACCCTGTTCGGGCTGGGCTTGAGCGCGTTGCTTGGGCGCACCTACGTGGGCGAGGTGTTCGGCGGCCTGCCCGACCTGTGGCTCGGTCTCGACGCCCTGGTGTGGCTGTCCCTGGCCCTGGTCGGCGCGGTGGCCTGGGTCCTGCGGCGCACCCGGGCCGGGCTTGTCCTGCGCGCGGTCGGCGAGAACCACCGGGCGGCGCACGACCTCGGTTATCCGGTGGTCGCCATCCGTTACGCCGCGGTGATGTTCGGCGGCGCCCTGGCGGGGCTCGGCGGGGCCTACCTGTCGCTCGCCTACACGCCGCTGTGGATCGAGAACATGACCGCCGGGCGCGGCTGGATCGCGCTGGCCCTGGTGGTGTTCGCGGCCTGGCGGCCGGGGCGCATCCTGCTCGGCGCCTACCTGTTCGGCGGCATCTCGATCATCCAGCTTCATGCCCAGGGGGCCGGCCTGCCGCTGCCGCCGCAGGTGCTTTCGATGCTGCCCTACGTGGTGACCATCGTGGTGCTGGCGGCGATGTCGCGCGGCGCCGTGCGCGGCCGCCTCAACGCGCCGGCCAGCCTGGGCAAGGTGTTTCACGCGTCGGGCTGACGGCCGGTCGGCCTCGGCGCGCCCTGCAGCGAAGGAGGACAATCCGATGAGCAGACTGCGAACCCTGTTGACGGCGGCATTGGTCGCCGCCGGAGTGCTGGCGGGCGCCGGGACGCGCGCCGAGGACCCGTTCAAGGTGGGATTCGTCTACGTGGGGCCGGTCGGCGACCACGGCTGGAGCTATCAGCACGACCAGGGCCGGCAGGCCGTCGAGGCGGCCTACGGCGACAGGGTGGCGACCACCTTCGTGGAAGACGTCGCCGAGGGACCGGACGCCGAACGGGTCATCAACCAGCTCGCCGCGTCGGGCCACGACATGGTGTTCACCACCTCGTTCGGGTTCATGAACCCGACCCTCAAGGTGGCGCGGCGGTTCCCCGGCGTGACGTTCGAGCACGCCACCGGCTTCAAGCGGGCCGACAACCTGGCCACCTACTCGTCGCGGTTCTACGAGGGCCGCTACGTGGTCGGCCACATCGTCGGCCGGATGACCGAGAGCAACATCATCGGCTACGTGGGATCGATCCCGATTCCCGAGGTGGTGCGCGGCATCAACGCCACCCTGCTGGCGGCCCGCCAGGTCAATCCGGAGGTGACCATCAAGGTGGTCTGGGTGAATTCCTGGTTCGACCCGGGCAAGGAGGCCGACGCGGCGCGCACCCTGATCGACCAGGGGGCCGACGTGATCATGCAGCACACCGATTCCCCGGCCCCGGTGCAGGTGGCCGAGGAACGCGGCGTGTGGGCGGTCGGCCAGGCCTCCGACATGGTCCGGTTCGGCCCCAAGGCGCACCTCACCGCGATCGTCGACGACTGGGCGCCCTACTACGTCCGGCGGGTCGGCGCGGCGATGGACGGCAGCTGGGAGTCCACCGACACCTGGGGCGGCCTCGACACCGGCATGGTGCGCCTGACCGCCTACAACCCGGCGATCCCCGAGGACGTGGCGGCGCTGGCCGAGCGCGTGCGCAAGGGGATCGAGGACGGCAGCGTGCATCCGTTCGCCGGTCCGATCGTCAACCAGGCCGGCCAACAGGTGATCGGCGCCGGCGAGGTCCTGAGCGACGCCGATCTGCTCAAGATGAACTACTACGTCCAGGGGGTTCAGGGGAGCCTGCCCCGATAGGCAGGCCTCCGGACCCCGGTGTTCGGTTCGAAAGGAAGCGGCGGGCCGGGCGGCCCGCCGCCGGCGTTGCGGAGCCGCGCGCGCGATCAGGCGGCGAGAAGGAACAGGCCGCCGACCAGCACGGCGATGCCCGAGGCGCGCAGGGCCAGCGGCGCCGTCGTCACGTCGACCGCCTTGTTGACGCCGAGGCCGAGCGCGATGCCGACCCCGTGCAACAGCGTCGTCGACAGGGCGAACCCGAGACCGTAGGCCAGACCCGACGCGGCCAGCGGCATCTCGGTGCCGTGCGCGTGGCCGTGGAACAGGGCCAGCGCCGCGACGCCCGCCATGGCGACGCCGACCGGAAGCCGGCGGCCGATCGCGATCACCAGGCCGAGGATCAGCACCGATCCAACGATGCCCTGCTCGACCATCGGCATCCCCGAACCGCCCAGCGCGAGCAGGCCGCCGACCAGCATGGCGCCGACGAACGCCGCCGGAACCGACCACAGGGCGCGGCCCCCCATCTGCGCGGCCAGGAGCCCGACCGCGACCATCGCCAGGATATGGTCCAACCCGCCGATCGGATGCGCGGCACCCGCCACGAAACCGCCGCCGGCGCCGGCGGCGCCATGGGCCAGGGCCGGGACGCCCCAAAGGATCGCCGGGGCGAATACGAAAAGAGCTGTGATCTTCATGGGAATCTCCGAGAATTGTTGGCCACGCCGGCCGCACCGGCGGATATGACGAATTTCACGGATATCATACTTCGGATCGGCGCGGCAAGACGGATTGACTGACCCAGGATCCCCGATATGGAACGCATCACCATCACCCTGGACCCGGAGCTGCTGTCCGATCTGGATGCCCACATGGCCCGGCGGCGGTATACCAACCGGTCGGAGGCCGTCCGCGACATCCTGCGCGACCGCTTGGCCGGCGAACGGATGTCGGGGAACGACGACGCCCCGGTCGCCGCCTGCGTGACCTACGTCTACAACCATCGCGAACGGTCCCTGGCCAAGCGTCTGGTCGAAACGCAGCACAGCCACCACGACCTCCCGAAAGCCACCCTGCACGTGCACCTGGATGCCGAGTCCTGCCTGGAATCGACCATTCTGGAAGGTCCGGCCGGCGAGGTGCGGCGGCTGGCGGACCACCTCATCGCGCAACCCGGGGTGCGCCATGGTCACCTGCACCTGATACCGGCGCCGAGAGACGACGGATCGGACGAATGACACGCGCAGTCGCGGACAAGAAACCGGCCCGAAACACCCCATGCGCTCCGGCGGGTTTCCTCCCTGCCGTGACCCCGTCATGCCGACTTGGCCAAATTGAGTGGCGTTACTATATTTCAATAATTCTTCGTTTTTATACTGTATAATCAGTTTCCGGGCTTTTTCCAAATTGAAGTGAGTCACGTTATTCTGTTTAATATAAGCTAACGGTGGAGGGCATCGCCCGTGACTTTTGCCATGCTATCGTTTGCGCACCTTCTTCGATGCCTCCTGCTTGCCGTCGTCGTTGTTGCGCCTTCGACACTCGTCCCGGTGGCCTCGCGGGCCGACGGAGCGCCGCTCACGTTCGGTTTCCTGCCTTACCTGGCGTCCTCCGAACTGATCGCCCGCTACGGCCCGCTGGCCGACTACCTGTCGGAGGCGACCGGCCGCGACGTCCGGATCGTGGTGGGGGTCGACTACGCGGCGCACATGGATGCGACGATCAACGACGAGATCGATATCGCGTTCCTGGGCGCCCTGCCCTATGTGCAGCTGGTCGAGGCGGTGGGGCGGCGCCCGCTGCTCGCCCGCTTCGCGTTCAACGGCGAGCCGTCGTTCCGCGGCGCCATATTCACCGCCGAATCGTCGCCCGTCGCCGCCCTGGAGGACCTGCGGGACCGGCGCATCGGATTCGGCGATCCGCGCTCGACGCTGAGCGCGATCCTCCCGAAATACACCCTTCGGAAAGCCGGCGTGACCTTCGAGGCGGTCTCGATGCAGACCCACGACAACATCGTTCTCGGGGTCCTGCTCGACGAGCTCGACGCCGGGGCGACGGCCGAGGAGGTGTTCGAGGAGAACCGGTCGCGGGGGCTTCGGATCGTCGCCTATACGCCGCGCATCTCGACCCACGTGCTCGTCGCCAGCCCGCGCCTCGGGGACGCCACGATCGCGCGTCTGCGCAGCGCCCTGCTCACCCTCGTCACCGACCCGCGCGGACCCGACGTCCTCGGCGCGATCGGGCCGACGTTCAACGGATTCGTCGCGGTCCGCGATTCCGACTACGACGACCTTCGTGCCGTGGTGGCCGACCTTTCGAAACAGGTGGACGGACCACCCGAATGAACCGCCGCCTGCGCCAGCACGTCCGACTGATCGCCGCGATGCTGACCGTCCTGCTGGTGCTGTCCGCCGGAGCGGTGGTGTGGGTGGAGCGGACCCTTTCGGAAACCATGCGCGCGATCCAGGCGGAGCAAACCACGCTGGACCTGACGCTCCTCGCCCACGCGGTGGAGGAAAACCTGGTCAAGGGCAACTACGCGGCGGCGATCAGCTTCCTGCGCGACACGGCGCAACGCTGGGAGTCCATGGCAAGACTGCGCGCCGTGGCCCGCAACGGCCTGGTCCTGCTGGACCACCAGAATCCCAATGCGCTGCCCGGCTCGGAAAACCACGTCCACTCCAGCCGCATCCGGTTCGGGGCCGGCAACCACGTCGACCTCACGGTCGAGATGGACGGCATGCATGTGGACGAGGCCACGGCCGCGATGCGGACCGCCCTGATCGTCGCGTTCACCGCCTTCATCGCGGTCGCCATGGGGGGGCTTTGGCTGGTCGTCAAGAAACTGGCCATCGATCCGCTGCGGGCGGCGGCCGAGCGGCGGCGGGCCGATGCGATGGAGGCGGCGGCGGCCAAGCTGGCGGCGGCCAACGACGATCTGAAGGCCGAAATCCTGCAGCGACGGGCCGCGGAGGCGGAGCTCCGCCTGGCGGCCAGCGTCTACCACAACACCATCGAGGGCATCGTGGTCACCGACCTCGACGGCACCATCCTGTCCGTCAACCCGGCGTTCACGGAAATCACCGGCTACCGGCCGGAAGAGGTCCTGGGACGCAACCCGCGCATTCTCAAGTCGGACCACCACGACGAGGCCTTCTACCAGGAGCTCTGGCGATCCCTTCTCGACACCGGATCCTGGGAAGGCGAAATCTGGAACCGCCGCAAGAACGGGGAGATCTTCCTGGAATGGCAGACCATCAACGCCATCAACGGCCCGGACGGCCAGCCGCACCGATACGTCGCCGTGTTCAACGACATCACCGAGGTGCGCCGCAAGGATGAGCGGATCCGGCATCTGGCCTTCCACGACGCCCTGACCGACCTGCCCAACCGGCAGCTTCTGCTCGACCGGCTGGAGCATTCGCTGGCCGTCAACCGGCGCGACAATGCCCGCCTCGCGGTGATGTTCCTCGACCTCGACCGGTTCAAGACGATCAACGACACCCTCGGACACGACGCCGGCGACGACCTGCTGTGCGAGGTGGCGCGGCGCCTGTCGTCGATCGTCCGCAAGTCCGACACCGTGGCGCGCCTCGGCGGCGATGAGTTCGTGGTGTTGCTCGAACGCCCGCGCACCGACGATTCGGTGGCGCGGGTGGCCGGGGAGATTCACGAACGCCTGCGCGAACCGATCCTGGTCGGCGGCCAGACCGTCCATGTCACGCCATCGATCGGGGTCAGCCTGTTCCCGCGCGACGGCGACGACGTGGCGACCCTGATGAAGAACGCCGACACCGCCATGTACGCGGCCAAGGACGCGGGGCGCGGCATCACCTATTTCTTCGATTCCTCGATGAACGTCGCCACCCAGAAGCGGCTGGCGATCGAGAACGACCTTCGGATCGCCCTGCTGAGGGGCGATTTCGAACTCCACTATCAGCCGCGGCTGAGCATCGAGACCGGATGCATCGCCGGCGCCGAGGCGCTGTTGCGCTGGCGGCGCGGCGACGGCGGCCTTGTGTATCCGCACAATTTCATTCCGGTCGCCGAGGAAACCGGCCTGATCGGGCGGATCGGCGACTGGGCCATCGATCGCGCCTGCGCCCAGGCCCATGACTGGCTGGGCCAGGGTCTCGACGCGTTTCCGGTGTCGGTCAACGTGTCGGCCCGCCAGTTCGCCTCCGACCTGTTCGTCGACCACCTGCTCAAGACCCTGGACATGCACGACGTGCCGGCCGGCTGCCTGGAGCTGGAAATGACCGAGTCGGTCCTGCTGCAGGACAGCGAGCGATCTTTGAACCTGATCGGACGCCTGCACGGCGTCGGCCTGCGGATCGCCATCGACGATTTCGGGACCGGCTATTCCAGCTTCGATTACCTGCGACGGCTGCCGTTCGACACCCTCAAGATCGACCGCACCTTCATCCGCGACGTGGAAACCCGCGAGCGCGACGCGGTGATCGTGCGCGCCGTGTCGTCGCTGGCCCGCGCCCTGAAACTGGACCTGGTGGCCGAGGGCGTGGAAACGGATGGCCAGTTGCAGTTCCTGCGGTCGTGCCGCTGCGGCCTGGCTCAGGGGTACCTGTTCGCGCACCCCCTGCCGACGGCCGAGTTCGAGGTTTGGGTCCGCGCCCAGGGCCGCCTGCTGGCCTCGGACGCGGTGAACGATTAGTCCCACTGCGAACGCTTGGGTACCAAGCGTTTGATCCGATCCACTAGGGCCTGCTGCGTCAGAAATGGAGCAAAACGTACCGCATCAACGTGTTATCCAGGATAGACCCTTGATCTAGCTACGTGCCAAGTCGTTGATATCA
>JANQGL010000232.1 GCA_028277325.1 Magnetospira sp. | reverse complement strand
ACAAACAAATGCTTGACTGGGGCGCCGGGCCGACAAAAGGTGCACCTTTTGTCGGAGTCGGTGCCCTAGCCGTCGGTCAGGTCCTCGGGTCGCCGCATGAAGTGGGCCCAGCGGTCGCGGCCGCCGCGGTTGTCCAGCAGATTGGCCAGCGCGGTGACCGGGCGGCGGTCGTAGCTGCGCTCGATCCCCTCGCGCAGGATGTCCATCGCCTTGTCGAACGGGATCGCGTCGCGGTAGGAGCGGGGGCTCACCATGCCGACGAAGGCGTTGGCCACCGCCACGACGCGCGCCGCCGGATGGATGTGTTCGCCCTTCTTGCCGGCCGGATAGCCGTCGCCGTCCCATTTCTCCTGCAGGTCGCGCATCGCCTCGGCGACCGGCACGTCGAACTCCAGGTTCTCCAGCAGGTCGGCCCCGGCGAGCATCGACTCGCGCACCTGCGCCGCCTCCTCGTCGGTCAGCCGGCCGGCCTTGGTCAGCAGTTCCGGCGGCACCAGCACCTTGCCCAGGTTCATCAGGGTGCCGGTCAGGTCGGCGGTCCGCACCATGTCCGGGTCGCCGCCCATCTCGGTCGCCACCTCGCGCGCCACCTCGGCGACCCTCTGCGACTGGTTGGCCGAATGGGGGTCGCGGCGGTCGACCAGGGAGACCAGGGTGTCGACCAGCTTGCGCATGGTCCGCCAGCGCTTCTCGCGTTCCTCCACCGCCTCGGTGATGTCCTGCAGGATGTGCAGCACGGCCGGCGGGAAGTCGCGGTCGCCGCGCAGTGGCAGGAAATTGCCCTGGATGATGCTGCGCCTGCCTTCCGCCTCCTCGAAGGTGAGCACGTGCTCCACCGCCTCGAACTTCCTGTCGGGCGGCGCCCCGTCGAGCATCCTGAACACGTCCTTGTTGATGCGCTCGATCTCGCGCGCCTTCACCGGGCCGATCATCCCGGCCATGGTCTTGCCGAGCACCTCGCTCTTCTCGATCCCGGCCGCGTCGGCGACCCAGCGGTTGGCGAAGGTGTATCTGGTCTCGGCCGACACCGCGCCGATCATCGCCGGGTGGCCGTCGGTGACCACGGTCAGGAACTTGGAGAAATTGGTGAACCGTTCCAGGGCGACGCTCATCTGGCCCATCGCCCGCGCGGTGCGCACCGAGGTGCTGTATTTCCAGACCGCGATGACGGCGACGCCGATGATGACGATGATCGACACGAACACGTAGAGCAGGGTGGTCAGGCGGCTGTCGGTGGCCGCCAGCGCCTCGGCGCCGTCGATCTTGCGGACCACCACCCAGGGCGCCCCGGTCACCGCGCGGCCGGTCGCCAGCACCGCGTCGCCTTCGTAGTCGCGCAGCTCGGCGAAGCCGCCCGGGCTCCGCAGGGCGAAGGCGGCGGCGAGGTCGGGCGTGTCCATGGCCAGCTTGCGCTTGAACGGCGGCGTGCCGTCGGCCAGCGGCGACAGGTAGACCAATACGTTCCCGTCGCGCCGTACCAGCAGCGTCTCGCCGGTATCCGAGATGTCGCCGGGCTGCACCAGGGCGCCGTACAGGTCCTCGCCGATCCGTTTCTGGCCGACCACGAAGCCCAGGTTGGCGGCCGTGGTGGCGTCGTCCTGGATGCCGTAGATGGGCACCACGAAGCCGATGCTCGGCCCGGCCGGGGCCTCGAAGACGTCGATCAGCACCGGCGCGCCCTTGTCCGCCGCCTCGTCCATGGCGGCCCGGAAGCGGCCGCTGATCGGCGGCATGTCGGGCGTCGCGGCGAGCACCTGGCTGCCGTCGGCGGTGGTCAGGGCGATGCCGGCCTGGCCGGCCTGGCTGATGTTGGCGGGCACCACGCGGGTCGGCGCGTCGGCCAGGAAGCCGCCTTGCTGGGCGGTGACCAGCAGAAGGTTTTCGAGGAATTCCGCCTCCGGGACCGGGGTGCCTGCGGCGCCGGTTTCGGCGGCGGCGAGCAGCGCCAGTTCGGTGAGGTAGATCTGCAGCGACGCGTTCTCGGCCAGCCCGGTCATCACCCCGAACTGGCCGTCGAGCCAGCCGCGCACCGCCGCCATCCGGCTGTCGGCGATGATGCCGAGGCGCACCTGCCAGGCCTGGACCTCGCGCGCCCGTTCCGATTCGATGAAGCTTTGGGCGCCCCAGATGCCGCCGGCCATGATCAGGATCAGTCCGGCCAGGGCGCCGAGGACGGTCAGGCGGGCGCGGCGGCCGGCCCCCTGGTCGTCGGTGTTGCCAACCGTCTCGCTCATCGGCTGCATCCTCCCCAATCGCCGTGGCGTCGCCGTGCGTCCGGCGCGCCGATCCATCCGCGGAGGCGCGACGCGCGGTTCATTTTCCTGGTACGATGCCTATAATTCAAGTCGCGTTTGATCAGGGAGCGACCCCAATGGAGCGAACCGCCCGGACTGCCGTGCACCGCCGCCGCGGCATCTGGCCGCTGGTCGCCGCGTTGCTGTGGACGCTCGCCGTCCGGGGGCCGGACGCGTGGGCCGCGCCGAGTCTGTTCGGCACCTCGGAGACCCCGCATGCCGACCTCCAGCCGTTCCCCAAATGGACCGGCTCGCTGGAACGGTACTTCCGCGACCAGAAGGCCCTGGAGGGCGCCTGCGCCGACCTGTCGTCGCCGGCCTGCAAATTCTCGTTCTGGTTCGAGACCATCGAGGGCCTGCGCGGCAAGCCGGAAATGGCGCAGCTCAACGCGGTCAACCGGATCCTCAACAAGTACCGCTACGTGGTCGACCCGGTGAACTGGGGAGTCAAGGACTATTGGGCGATCCCCCAGGAGTTCTTCAAGAAGTATGGCGACTGCGAGGACTACGCGATCTCCAAGTACCTCACCCTGCGCGCCCTCGGATGGCCGCCGGAACGGCTGCGCATCGTGATCCTGCGCGACATGAACCTGAAGGTCATGCATGCCATCCTGGCGGTCGAGATGGGGGGCGATTTCAAGATCCTCGACAACCAGATCTCGCTGGTCGTGGATTCCAAGCGCATCCACCACTACAGCCCGGTGTTCTCGGTCAGCGAGACCGGCTGGTGGCGCCACAAGGCGGCGGGTGCGGCCGGCGGCGCGGTGACCAAGGTGCGCCGCGTCAAGGTGATCAAGCGGGTCAAGGTGATCCGGCGGGTGAACTAGGGCCTGTTGAGATTCACCGTGAGTTTATGATGGCGGAGCACGGATAGACCATGGCTTCGAAGCTTCGGTCGGTTTTGTCACTTCGCATGGCGATGCGCTTGAATTCCTTGAGTTTGCCGAAGAAGTTCTCGATGAGGTGCCGCCATTTGTAGATTTCGGGGTCGATTTCCAATGGATCGCGCCGCTGTCAGACCGCCGAATTCGATGTCTCGGATCAGCGGCGCCACGCCAACCGTGTCGTAACGGCGTCCAGGCAGCAGAATAAAGCGAACCAGATTGCCAAGCGCATCCGTCAGGGCCGGGGTTCGCCCTGATGTGCCGGATCGCCCGGCGGTTCGGGAAACGGTTCGTGGCGGTGGAGTGGGACGCGGACGAGACGTTGTACGCTCGCCGGGAGGTTCGCGAAACAACGCCGCCCGGTGTGTCGATTGATCGGGTGACCGGAGAGACCGAGGTTGGCCGGTCCGTTATGATGGAGACGGCCCTGGCGGAAGACGGCGGTGTGACGATCGCCGGCCCGGTCTTCGAAGAAGTGCCGGTGGGCGACCACAGCGCGGTCGTTTACGAACCGGGCGACGTCGGAGACGACACGGTCGCGTTCCACGAATCCGCCGAATTCAAACAGAAGCTCTGAGGCCGGCCGGCCCAACCTTGCCGAACCAGGGCGCGCGGCCCGGCCGATCCCCGAACGTCGCGCCGCCTACCTCAGCCCGGCGTAGTACTCCTGCAGGATCTTAACCACCTCGGGGCGCGAGAACTCGGGCGGGATCGGCTCGCCCTCGGTGAGCATGCGCCGCTGCTCGGTGCCGGAGATGGAGACCCGGTCCTCCTTGCCGTGCGGGCAGGTCTTGGCGGTCGCCATGCCCATGCACTTCCTGCAATAGAAGGTGATGTCGATCTTCAGCGGCTTGGTCTCCAGCGCCCCGTCCCACAGGGTGTCGAAGATGTGCTGGGCGTCGAACGGGCCGTAGTAGTCGCCCACCCCGGCGTGGTCGCGCCCGACGATCAGGTGCGAGCAGCCGAAGTTCTGGCGGATCAGGGCGTGGATCAGCGCCTCGCGCGGCCCGGCGTAGCGCATCTCGATCGGGTAGCCGGCCTGGATCACGGTGCCGGGCACGAAATAGCCGTCGATCATCGCCTGGATCGCCCGGGTCCGGACGTCGGCCGGGATGTCGCCCGCCTTCAGCTTGCCCAGCACCTGGTGGATGAACACCCCGTCGGTGACCTCCACCGCGATCTTGGCCAGGTGCTCGTGCGAGCGGTGCATCGGGTTGCGGGTCTGGAAGGCGGCGACCCGCGACCAGCCCTTCTCGGCGAACTGGGCGCGGGACTCGGCGGGGCGCATGTAGAGGGCCCCGAACTGGGACGGGAAACCGCCCTCGTCGATCACCATCACCCGCCCGGCCAGGTTGACCGGCCGCTGCGCCATCACCTTCTGCACGCCCGGATGCGCGGGGTCGGTGGTGGTGTAGACGTGCCGGCACTCGAAGGCCCTGTCCTCCTCGGAGAGGGCGTACTTCTCGGCCACCTGCATGACCGCCATGATCAGCCCGCTCTCCTCGTCGACCAGGGCGACCTCTTCCTCCTCGCCGATCGTCGCCGCCAGGTCGGCGTCGGCCGACAGGGTGATCGGGATCGGCCAGAACAATCCGTCGGTCATCTTCATGTGGGCGCAGACGCCTTCCCAGTCGGCGCGGCCCATGAATCCGTCGAGCGGCGTATAGGCGCCCATGGCGAACATCAGGACGTCGGAGACCTCCTTGGAGGTCATCGGCACCTGGGCGAGCCTGGCGGCCCGCTCGCGGAACTCGGCGCGCTCCACTTCCGGAACCAGAAGCGGCTTCAGCTCTCCACCGCCGTGCGGCGGCACAAGTTTGGACATCTGGATTTCCCCCTGAAAGATTCGTTGATCGCGGCACGGCCCGGGTCCGGCCGGATCGCCGTACCATACCAGAAGCCGCCCCGGCCGTTCCACGCCAATTAAAGAATTCTAATCCAGAGATTCACACGAAAGGGGGACCGATCGGGCCGGCATTATTCCGCTATGAACCCGACGGCCGGTTTGAAACGCTGCCAGCGAGCAGGGCCCGGATGCCGGCCGAAACCCGCGCAAGGCCTCGCGCGGTGCCCGGCCGGTACGACCTTTAGGGTTGTCATGACTTTGGAAAATCCGTTTAATGTACTGAACGGGCGTCCGAAATGAAACAACACACGAGGCACGCTTCTGGGCGGGCGAAGCCGTGTCATCGGGAGAGACAATCGACCCATGCCGTCCCTGCGCAAGATCGAGGTTTCGACCGGCATCCATTGGGTCGAGGTTCCGGAGGTCGGCCTGTACGTTCTTTGCGGCACCCCGGCCGACAGCGTGAAGCACCTCATGCTGCGCGGCCTGATCGTGCCGATGGAACGCAACGGGGTGAAGTTCGAGTCCGGGCCCAACGCGATCCTGCTCTCCGACGCCATGATCCAGAACGGGCATTTCGCCAACCTGGGCGAGTTCCCGGTTCTCCAGATGCTCTACCGGCAGGGCATGATCCTGCCCAACCACCCCAACAACACCGGGCACAAGCCGATCGTCATCGGCTCCGAGAAACAGGTCGCGGCACAGCTCGAGTACATTTTCCGCGGCAACTACGGACTGGTCTCCAGGGACGAGTTGCTGGCGGCCGGGGCCGACGACGCGTCGGCCGACGAGATGATGGCCCTGAAGCTCAAGTTCGCGTTCGGCCGCATCCGGGAGTCCGAGGAACTGCTCGGCGCCTGCAGGGTCGGCGTCAAGCCGGTCGAGATCCGCGACGGGGTGACCATCCGGCGCACCGCGTTCAACCGGTTCGAGTTCGCCTACAAGGACGAGACGGTGAGCGTCGACCTCAACCTGGGCAAGGGCGAGCGCTACCATCCGCCCTACCGGATGGGGTTCCACGAGATCAAGCGGGAACATTTCGGGGTCATCCACTCCGGCGACGGCGACGGCTGGGACGTCAGCCGCCCCTGCACCGCCTCGATCCTGATGTACCAGGGACACATCTACCTGATCGACGCCGGGCCGAACCTGCTGCACAGCCTCACCGCCCTGGGCATCGGCACCAACGAGATCAAGGGCATCTTCCACACCCATTCGCACGACGACCATTTCGCCGGGATCACCGCCCTGATCCAGGCCGGGTTCCGGATGAAGTACTACGCCACCCCGCTGGTCCGCCATTCGGTGACCAAGAAGCTGACCGCCCTGCTGGGCATCGAGGAAGACCGGTTCCGTGACTTCTTCGACGTGGTGGACCTGGAATTCGACGTCTGGAACGACGTCGAGGGCCTGGAAGTGCGGCCGCTGTTCTCGCCGCATCCGGTGGAAACCAACATCTTCGTGTTCCGCACCCTGGGCGAGGACGGGCACCGGTCCTACGCCCATTTCGCCGACATCTCGTCGTTCAGGATCCTCGACGGGATGGTGGCCACCGGGGACTCCCCGGGGATCGCCCGGTCGATGGTGGAGAAGACCCGCGAGAACTACGCGCACCCGGCCAACATCAAGAAGATCGACATCGGCGGCGGCCTGATCCACGGCATGGCCGAGGACTTCAAGGACGATCCCTCGGACATGATCATCCTGTCGCACACCTCGGAGGACCTGACGGCGCGCCAGAAGGAAATCGGCTCCGACGCCCCGTTCGGGACCACCCACGTGCTGATCCCCGACCACACCGACATCGCGCGGCGGACCGCGTTCGAGCACCTGCGCGCCTATTTCCCCCGGGCGCTGCGCCACACCTTCCGGAACGTGATGAACAACCAGTTGTTCACGCTCAATCCGGGCACCATCATCATGCGCGAGGGGCAGAGCAACACCGAGATCCTGCTGGTGCTGTCGGGCATCGTGGAAATGATCAAGTCGGATTCCCCGACCGCCTATCCGCTGTCGGCCGGCACCCTGGTCGGCGAGTATTCCGGCCTGCACGGAACCCCCTGCAACGCCACTTACCGGACCGCCAGTTTCGTGCAGGCGCTGCGCATCCCGGGCGGCATGTACGCCGATTTCGTGCACCAGAACAACCTGCAGGACCGCATCGAGCAGCTCCACGAGACGCGCTCGTTCCTGCAGGCGACTTGGCTGTTCGGCGAGGAGGTGCCCTACAGCACCCACACCCTGATCGCCGAACAGTCGGAGATCCTGCGCTATACGGGCGCCGGCACCGCAATCGACGTCAGTCCCGACGACCTGTACCTAGTGCGTGACGGGTCGCTGGAGTGCCGCCTCGGATCGCTGCCGGTGACGGTGCTCGGCCGGGGCGATTTCCTGCGCGGCGAGAGCGTCATCGCGATGCCGCCGCGACCGACCACCTTCACCCTGCACGACGACCACGCGACCTTGATCCGGATCGACGGCAAGACCCTGCGCGACGTGCCGATCGTGCTGTGGAAGCTTCTCGAAGCCTACGAGAGGGCGGGCGGATGACCGGCCGCGCCCCCCGACCCTACACGTTGAACCGGAACAGCAGGACGTCGCCGTCGCGGACCACGTAGTCCTTGCCTTCCTGGCGCATCCTGCCGGCGTCCCTGGCCCCCTGCTCGCCGCCGCAGGCGACGAAGTCGTCGAACGCGACGGTCTCGGCGCGGATGAAGCCGCGCGCGAAGTCGGTATGGATCACTCCGGCCGCCCGCGGCGCCTTGGCGCCCCGGCGCACCGTCCAGGCGCGCGCCTCCTTCGGCCCGGCGGTGAAGAAGGTGATCAGGTCGAGCAGCGCGTAGCCGGCCCGGATGACCCGCGCCAGGCCGGTCTCCTCCAGCCCCAGGCTGTCCAGGAACTCCGTTTTTTCCTCCTCGGAACCAAGCTGCGCGATCTCCTCCTCGATAGCCGCCGAGATGACCACGCAGCCGGCCCCCTCCCCGGCCGCCCGCGCCGCCACCGCCGCCGAGTGTTCGTTGCCGACGGCCGCCGAGTCCTCGTCCACGTTGCACACGTAGAGCACCGGCTTGGCGGTCAGCAGTTGCAGAATCTCGAAGGCGCGGCGCTCGTCGTCCGCGACCTCGGTCTTGCGGGCCGGCCGGCCGTCGCGCAGCAGGGCCAGCACCCGCCCGACGATCTCCAGGATCTGCTTGGCCTCCTTGTCGTTGCCGCGCGCCCGCTTGACCAGCGCCTGCTCGCGCTTTTCCAGGCTCTCCAGGTCGGCCAGCATCAGTTCGGTCTCGATGGTCTCGATGTCGCGGATCGGGTCGATCCCGCCCTCCACGTGGGTCACGTTGTGGTCCTCGAAACAACGCACCAGATGGATCACCGCGTCGACCTCGCGGATGTTGGCCAGGAACTGGTTGCCCAGGCCCTCGCCCTTCGAGGCGCCGCGCACCAGGCCGGCGATGTCGACGAAGTCGAGCTGCGTCGGCACCACGCGGGCCGACTTGGCGATGGCGGCGATCCGGTCCAGCCGGTCGTCGGGCACCGCCACCCGGCCCGTATTGGGCTCGATGGTGCAGAACGGGAAGTTGGCCGCCTCGGCCGCCGCGGTGGCGGTCAGGGCGTTGAACAGGGTCGACTTGCCGACGTTGGGCAGGCCGACGATGCCGCAGTTGAAACCCATCTCAGTCGTCCCTCGCCGGTCGCGTCGCCAGGGCGATCCTGTTCATGAATCCGGAGGCGTCGCCGGCCGCCAGCAGGCCGGCGTGCCCGGCCACCGCGTCGAGCAGCGGCGCCAGCCAGTCGCGGTCGGCCTTGGCGAAGTCGGACAGCACGTGGCCGGTCACCCGGTCCCGGTCACCCGGATGGCCGATGCCGAGGCGCACCCGCCGATAGTCCTTATCGTCCAGGTGGGCGTCCAGGCTGCGCAGCCCGTTGTGGCCGCCGTGGCCGCCGCCGGTCTTGACCCGGAGCCGGCCCGGGGCGAGGTCCAGGTCGTCGTAGAACACCGTCACGTCGCCGGTCGACAGGCCGTGGAAGCGCACGCAGGCGCCCACCGACTGTCCGGAGTTGTTCATGTAGGTCTGCGGCTTCAGGGCCAGCGCCTTGGCGCCGCCGAGGCGGCCCTCGCTCAGCCGGCCCTGGAACTTCGCGCGCCAGGGGCCGAAGCCGTGGCGGCGGACGATCTCGTCCACCGCCATGAACCCGATGTTGTGGCGGTTCCCGGCATGGCCCGCGCCCGGGTTGCCCAGTCCCACCAGCAGGTGCATGGCCTACTCGGCGTCCTCTTCGCCGTCCTCGGACTCGACCGTCTCCTTGATGCCGCCCGACGGCGCCGCGATGGTGGCGATGGTGAAGTCGCGGTCGGTGATCGTCGGCCGCACGCCGTCCGGCAGGGCGACGTTGGAGATGTGCACCGAGTCGCCGATCGCGAGGCCGGTCAGGTCGGCGACGATCCTGTCCGGGATGTTGTCGGGCGCGCACATCAGGTCCACGTCGTGGCGCACGATGTTGAGCACGCCGCCGCGCTTCAGGCCGGGGCTCGCGGCGTCGTTGACGAACTCCACCGGGACCGCCACCTCGACCATCGATTCGGCGGTCACGCGCAGGAAGTCCACGTGCAGCGGCATGTCGCTCACCGGATGCAG
>JANQGL010000231.1 GCA_028277325.1 Magnetospira sp. | reverse complement strand
ACCCCGCTCGGCCGCATGGCGGCGGCCGACGACATGGTCGGCGCCGCCCTCTACCTCGCCTCCGACGCCAGCGCCTACGTCACCGGTCAGGTGCTGGCGGTGGATGGCGGCTGGACGGCCTGGTAGCCTCGACAGGGTCGGCCAGAGCCCCTATACACATCCGACGCCGCAAGCCCAGAGGACCGCATGAACGACTCCCCCAGCATCGCCGTGATCGGTCTCGGATACGTGGGCCTGCCGCTGGCGGTCGGCCTTGCCCGCCACTTTCCGGTGACCGGCTTCGACGTCTCGGCCGACCGGGTGGCCGAGCTGCGGGCCGGCCGCGACCGCACCGGCGAGGTGGCCGCCGACATCCTGCGGTCCGCGGCCTTGACGGTGACCGGCGACGCGGCGGACGTCGCCGGCCGCGACCTCTATATCGTCACCGTGCCGACGCCGGTCGATTCCGACAACCAGCCGGACCTGTCCCTGGTCCGCGCCGCCAGCCGGACGGTGGGCGGCGCGATGCGCTCCGGCGCCGTGGTGGTGTTCGAGAGCACCGTCTATCCGGGGGTCACGGAGGACATCTGCGGCCCCGACCTGGAGGCCGCCTCGGGCCTCGTCTGCGGCCGCGACTTCTTCCTCGGCTATTCGCCGGAGCGGATCAATCCGGGCGACCGCGACCACACGGTGGAGCGCATCGTCAAGGTGATCGCCGGGCAGACCCCGCGGGTCACCGACCTGCTGACCCGCGTCTACGGGTCGGTCAACGGCGGCCAGGTGTTCGCCGCCGCCGACATCCGCACCGCCGAGGCGGCGAAGGCGATCGAGAACGCGCAGCGCGACATCAACATCGCCTTCATGAACGAGGTGGCGCAGATCTGCCGCCGCCTGGACATCTCGGTGCACGACGTCCTGGCGGCGGCCCGCACCAAATGGAATTTCCTGCCGTTCACCCCGGGACTGGTCGGCGGCCACTGCATCGGTGTCGATCCCTATTACCTGTCCCATTGCGCGCAGGAGGTGGGCCACCATCCGCGGGTGATCCTGGCCGGGCGGGCGACCAACGACGGCATGGGCGCCTTCATCGCCGGGGAGATCGCCCGCGAGGTGGCGGCGCCGGGCCGCGTGCTGATCCTCGGCCTGACCTTCAAGGAGGACGTGCCGGACCTGCGCAACTCGCGGGTCATCGACGTCGCCCTGGGGCTGCGGCGGGCCGACCTCCAGGTCCGGATCCACGACCCCCTGGCCAATCCGGCGGAAGCCAAGCGCGAATACGGCATCGACCTGCTGACCTCCCTCGACGGCCTGTCGCCGTTCGACGCGGTGGTCGGCTGCGTCGCCCACCGGGCCTACCGGGCGATGACGGCCGACGACCTGGCGCGGCTGACCAAGCCCGGCGGCCTGATCGCCGACGTCAAGGGCCAATGGCGCGGCCTGCCGCTGCCGGCCGACCGCCGCGCCTGGAGCCTGTGACCATGCGCCTGATCGAGGCCGCCAGCCGCGCCGACGCGGCGGCCCGGGTGGCCGGGCTGATCGTCGCCCGGCTGTCCGACGCCATCGACTCCCGGCGTCCGGCCTCGCTGGTGGTGACCGGCGGCACCTCGCCGCGCCCGGTCTACAACCGGCTGGCCCGCGCCGCCCTGGACTGGGCCCGGGTGACCATCACGCTGAGCGACGACCGCTGGGTGCCGGCCGACCATCCGGACAGCAACGAGGCGCTGGTGCGCGAGAGCCTGCTCACCGGACCGCTCGGCGGCGGCGCCAGGTTCGTCGGGCTGGTCAACGACGCCGCGACCGCGGAGGCGGGGCTGGCCGGGACGGAGCGCCGGCTGGCCGGGATTCGACGCCCCTTCGACGCGGTCTATCTGGGAATGGGCGACGACGGTCACATCGCCTCCCTGTTCCCCGGCCGTCCGGAGGTGGGCGAGAGGCGCCGCCTCTGTGTCGCCGGCCTGGCGCCGGTCGCGCCCAGGCAGCGGATCAGCCTCACCGCGCCGATGCTGCTGGACGCCAGGCAGATCGTCCTGATGATCTCGCGCCAAAAATTGCCGGTGCTGGACCGCGCCCGCGAACCGGGACCGGCGTCCGACTATCCGGTTCGCCTGCTGCTGCATCAGGACCGGGTGCCGGTGGTGGTGGTGGCCGGATAGCCGGCGACGTCACACGCCGCCCGAGTGGATGATCTCGTAGTAGCGCTTTTCCAGGTCGCCCTTGTGGCGCAGCTCCTCGTCGGACAGGAACCTGAACAGGTCCTTCAGCGGCCCCTCCGGCGCCGTTTCGGCAAGGTCCGAATAATGCTCGTAGGCCGCCTGCTCGCGCCCCATGGCATATTGCAGGATCGCCTGGTCGTCCGGATGATCGCCCAGCGCCGGCATGTGCACGTAGTCGGAGAACCTGTGGTCGTTGACCGGTACCGCAATCCGGTCGCGGATGTGGGCCTCGGTCTCGGGATGGTCGCGCACTCCCTCGAACAGCTCGTAGTGGCGCTTCTCCTCCTCCGCCAGCTCGGCCACCAGTTCGCGCAGCGGCTTGCGCACCTTGCCGACCAGCTGTTCGTAGAAGGTCTGCATGGTCTTCTCGAAGGCCATCGCCGTGTTGAGGATTTCCTCCAGGCTCTTCATCCGGGCCAGCCGCTCCTTCGCGGCGGGATCGCCCTCGCCGTGCTGGGATGTCATTCTGCCGCCTCCGCTGTCGTCGTGCCGCCGCCCAGGAACCGGTGGATGCTGGCCGCCACCCGATGCCCGGCCGCCACCGCGTGGATCACGTCGGGGCCTTCCACCATGTCGCCGGCCGCCCACAGGCCGGACACGCTGGTCGCGCCGTCGGGGTCGATCTTGATGCGGCCGCGCTGCCATTCCAGGGCCTCGGTCAGTTCCTCGCCCAGATAGCCGGTGTCCGACGCCTGGCCGATCGCCTCGATCACCATGTCGGCCTCGTGCAGGATGACGTCGTCCTCGTCGTACCTGGGATGGAACCGGCCCTCCCCGTCGAAGATCGACAGGCACCGGACGGTCTCCAGGCCGCGCAGGCCACGGCCGAACGTGCCGCCCTTGACCACCTCCTTCGGGCCGCGTCCGTTGATCACCACGACGCCTTCCTCCTGCGCCTCGACCACCTCGTCCTCGTCGGCCAGCATATGGTCGCGCTCCTCCAGGGCGACAAGGGTCATGTCGACCCGGCCATGCGTCCGTTTCTGCAACCGCGCCAGGCTGCGCGCGATGTCGAACGCCACGTTGCCGCCGCCGATCACCACCGCCGCCCGCGGCACCCGGATCGACTCGCCGCGCGTGATCGAGTCCAGCAGGTCGACCGCCGAGCGCACCTCCGAATGGTCGGTGCCGGGCACCCGGGTCGAGCGGCCGAGGCCGAGGCCGGAGGCCAGCATCACCGCGTCGTGGGTCTCGCGCAGGCCGGCCATGGGCAGGTCGGGTCCGATCGGGCTGTCGCAGCGGATGTCCGCCCCGGCCGCCCGGATCACCGCGATGTCGGCGTCCAGCCGGTCGTAGGGCAGGCGGTACTCGGGGATTCCGTAGCGCATCATGCCGCCCGGTTCCGGCTTCGCCTCGTAGACCGTGACGTCGTGGCCCAGCTTGGCGAGATCGAAGGCGGCGGTCAGGCCGGCCGGGCCGGCCCCGACGATCCCCACCGACCTGCCGGTCCGGGCCTCCGCCATGCCCTCCAGGGCGATGTCCCGCACCCTGGCGTCGTCGACCACGGCCATGGCGTAGCGTTTCAGCCAACGGATGGCGATCGGCGCGCCGCGCCTGCCGATCGAGCAGGCGGTCTCGCAGCGGTGGGTGCACACCCGGCCGCAAACCTCCGGGAACGGATTGGTGCGGTAGATCTCGCGCACCGCCCGTTCCTTGTCGCCGTCCCAGATGGCGCGGATGTACTCCGGGGCGTGCATGTGGGCCGGGCAGGCCTCGTGGCACATGCCGCATTGGATGCAGCGCGAGGCCTCCAGGATCGCCGCCTGTTCGTCGTAGCCGTGCACGATCTCGCCGAAATTGTCGCCGCGCGCCTCCGCCTCAAGCGCCGGCATCTCCTGGCGCCCCAGGTCGAGCAGGTCGGAATCGTCCGACTTCGCCCAGCCCTTGGGGAAGTTCAGGCCGTGCATGCCCTTCTCGTCGGGCAGGATGAAATAGGTGTTCACGTCGGGGCTGACGTGGATGTACTCGCGCGACAGCGACAGCGAGCCGGTCGGGCAGATGTCGACGCAGAGCGCGCACCAGCAGCAGCGCCCGTAGTCGATCGCCGGGCGGCGCGGCTTGATCCCCTTGGCCGGCTCGTCGGGCAGGCCGGGAATCCGCACCATGCGGATCGCCGCGTTGTCGCAGATCTGGCGGCAGGTGCCGCAGCCGACGCAGGCCTCCCAGTCGTTGACGTGGAACCCGCGATAGACGTCGCTCGCCGGGCGCGGCACCATCGGCAGCGTGACCGGCTCCCGGAACAGGTGCGACAGCGCCTTCAGCGGCTTGACGAAGCTTCCCTTGTATTTCGGGGTCACGTCCATGGCTCGGATATCCTTTTCAGCGGTCCACCTCGGGCGGACAGGCGTCCAGCGAGAACATGATCTGCGCGATGTCCTCCAGCCGGCTGCCCTTGAGCACCCGTTCCAGCACCTGCACGGCATGCATCTGCGACGGGCCGCGCACGTGCACCCGATAGGGTTTCGGGCCGCCGTCGGAGACCGCGAAGAACCCGACCTCGCCCTTCGACGACTCGACCCGGGTGTAGGCCTCGCCGGCCGGGATGTTCCAGGCCAGCGGGTTGGGCAGCGGACAGCGGACCGGCCCCTCGATCATCCGCAGCCGCTCGATCACCTGGCGCAGGATGCGGACCGACTGGGTCACCTCCGCCTGGCGCACCCGCAGGCGGGCCAGGGCGTCGCCCTCGATCTCGGTCGGGACGTCGAACTCGATGTCCGGGTAGACCAGATAGGGATCGTCGCGCCGCACGTCGGACGGCATGCCCGAGGCGCGCAGGTTGGGGCCGGTGACCCCCCAGGCGAGGGCGTTCTCCAGGCTGATCACCCCGACCCCGCGGGCCCGCTTGATGACCACCGCGCTGTCGAAGAACAGGTCCTCGAACTCCGGCGTGCGGCGCTCGAGCTCCTCGATCACGGTCTCCAGGCGGTCCAGCGCCCCGGCCGGCAGGTCGCGGCGCACCCCGCCCGGGGTGATGTACATGTGATAGATGCGCGCCCCGGTGATCTCCTCGAAGATGTCGAGGAACAGGTCGCGCATCGTGATGCCCCAGAACATGTTGGTGTAGAGGCCGATGGTCGCCGCGTTGCCGCCGAAGGTGAACAGGTGGGCGCAGATGCGCGACATCTCCAGCATCATCGCCCGGATCCACTGCGCCCGTTCCGGCACCTCCAGGCCGCCCAGGGCCTCCACGGCGCGCGCGTAGGCCTCCTCCATCGGCACCGGGTCGGGCACGCAGATGCGCGGCACCAGGGCGATGTTCTGGATCCACAGGCGCTGCTCCATCAGCTTCTCGAAGCCGCGGTGCAGGTAGCCGCCGTCGGTGATCGCCTCCTGGATCAGGTCGCCGTTGAGGCGCACCCGGATCGCGTAGTTGCCCTCGATGCCCGGATGGTTGGGGCCGAAGTACAGTTCGTACTCGTGGCTCGGCGGGTGCTGGACCGGGTTGTAGTTCTCGGGCCTCATGACACGATGCCTCCGCCCTTGCCCTGGATGTCCCGCAGCCATTCGGGCCGATAGTCGACCCACGCGTAGGTGTCGTTCACGTATTGCAGGGTATCGAACGACTTCAGCATCGGCGGCGGACCGTCCCAACTGGTCAGGATGAACTTGCGCAGGTTCGGCGAGCCGACGAACACCACCCCGAACATCTCGTGGATGTCGCGCTCGTAGAAGCCGGCCGGGGTATGGATGTCGTAGACCGAGACGAAGCGTCCCGGGTCCCTGGCGATCGACACGTGGGCCGAGACCAGGCTTTTCCGCTCGTGCGACCAGACGTGGTAGACCAGCTCGAACTCGTCGGTTTCCGGCCAGTCGACGCAGGAGATCGCCGACAGGTGCATGAACCCCATCCGCCCCTTCAGCAGCTCCAGCAGCGCCGGCAGGGAATCCGGCGTCGAATCGACCCGGATCCGGCGCCCCTCCTTGGGCGTCATGCGGACCCCGGGAATCTCGTGCAGGATGACGTCGAGCGACGACGGGAGGCCCTTCGACTGGCTCATGGACGCACCTTCTCGTTGGCGCCGCGCTCCGGCAGCAGTTCGGGAATCTTGCTCATCGCCCATTCGGTGTACGTCTCCAGGCGCGCCGTGTGGACCCCGGTGGTGCCGGGGCCGAAGTGGCCGTAGTGCCTGGCCTCGGCCACCACGTCGGTCGGGGTGTGCCAGTCCTCGCCGAACAGCGCCGCCTGGTGGCCCAGGTAGCGGTTGTAGTCGAGGTAGTAGTCCCTCCAGGCGTTGGCCTGGCCGGCGTCGATGCGGGCCATCAGGTCGAGGAACACCTGCTGCACCGCCTCCGGGCGCGGCATGCAGCCGGCGATGAAGCCGTCGACCGGGATGTACTGGTCGAGCCGCTTCACGGTGGCGTAGGAGTTCCAGTACATGCCGCCGTTGATGGTGCAGGAGCCGAACCCGAGCACGTATTTCGGCGACTGCATCTGCTCGTAGGACAGGATCACCCGCTTCAGGGTCTTCACCGACAGATAGCCGGTGATCAGCAGCAGGTCGGCCTGCCGCGGGGTGACCATCGGCGACACCCCGACCCGTTCCATGTCGAACCGCGAGGTGATGGTGGGCGGCAGTTCGACGGCGCCGCAGCCGGTGCAGTAGTGCAGCACGAACAGCGAGCGCGACCGGCAGTGGTCGGCGACCTGGTCCATCACCCGCCGCCACAGCGACCGCTCCTCGGCGTCCGGGGTGCGGCAGGCCTCGGGGGCGTCGTCGGCGACCGCGGGAACCTGTTCGTTCATCTGTCCGCCCTTTCCTTCGTCAAACGTCGATCATCACCAGCAGCAGGCCCAGGAGGGCGATGCCGGTCGGCCATTTCCACATCCAGGCGATCACGTCGTCGGTGCGCAGGCGGCCGAACACGTTGGTGATCGCCACGAACACCAGGATCACCGCGAACACCTTGGGCAGGAAGGTCAGCCACATCTCGCCGCCGCCCAGGAACAAGGTGGTGTAGAGCACGCCCACCGTGTAGAGCTGGAAGCACTGCATCACGAACAGGGCGCCCATGTACTTGCCGCTCATCTCCACCATCGGCCCGGTGGCGATCTCGGCCGGCGCGATGTAGATCTCGAACGGCTCCTTGCCCAGCATGCCGTGCATCGAGATCAGCCCGGCGACGGCCAGCAGCGGCATGGTGGCGATGCCCCAGGTGGCCGGCCCCCCGGCCTGCTGGATCTCGACGATCTCGACCAGGTTGGAGGTCCCGTACACCATGCAGGCGCCGATCACCGCGATGATGTAGGGCACGTCGTAGGCCAGCATGGCGGTCAGCGCGCGGCTGATGCCGATCGAGCCGTTGGGGTTGGCGCAGTCGCCGACCCCCAGCGCCATGCCCAGCATCGGCACCATCATGATGTAGATCAGGGTCAGCAGGTCGCCGTGCTGGGCCAGGCCGTTCATGCCCGGCACCGGCAGGAAGATCTCGGCGGTGATGAACCCGCCCAGCAGCAGCATGATCGCCACGTCGTGCATCCAGCCGTGCGAGATCTGGGTTCTTTTGGAATAGAGCTTGACGATGTCGTAGACCGGCTGCATCACCGGCGGCCCGACCCGGCGCTCGATCCTGGCCCGCACCCGGCGCGCCATCAGCACCAGGGCGAGGCCGACCACGAAGGCGACCAGCGGCATCAGGACCAGGTCGGCCACAAGCTCCCAGAACCCCATCGGCGTGCCCTCTCCCATCTCACCGTCCTCCGCCCAGGCCGACCCACCACAGGCCGATGGCCAGCGCCACCAGAAGGTAGATCGGCGTGTAGGCGATGCGGAACAGGCCGTGCCACAGGTCGCCGGCCGTCTTGACGCCGATCATCAGCCCGTTCTCCATGTTGGCCACCGAGCCGCGGTACCAGGGGCCGATGACCCGCGCCAGCCCGGGATAGAACTCGTGGCTGAAGTGATAGCGGATGTCGGCCGACAGGAAGTGGCCGCCGGCGTAGTTGTCGAACTGATGCACCCCGTAGCGGCGGTTGCCGATCACGTAGAACACGAAGGCCCCGAAGGCGATGGCGCCGATCATGATGGAGACCACCCAGATCATGTTCAACGCCCCCGTCGCCAGGTAGACGCCGCCCAGGGTGTGCGGCAGCAGATCGACGCCGAGGGTCGCCTGCGCCATGTCGACGATGTCCAGCGCCAGCCCGGGGAGGTAGCCGGTGACGAAGCCGATCCCGGCCAGGATCAGCATCGGCGCCAGCATCGAGCCCGGCGACTCCTTCACCTTCTGGTGCTCGGCCCGCAACTGGCCGAGGAAGATGTTGTGGATCAGCTTGTAGACCGACAGGATGGTGCCCAGGGTGCCGACGAAGGCGGCGATCAGCAGCAGCGGCTGCTGGGTGTCCATCAGGCTCTTGTAGATCATCCACTTGGACACGAAGCCGTTCATCGGCGGCAGCCCGGCCAGGCCGATGATCCCCATCAGCAGGGCCAGGTAGGTGAACGGCATCCGCTTGATGAGGCCGCCCAGTTCGTCCAGGTCGGCCGTCCCGGTGCGGTGGATCACCGCGAACACGGCGAGCACCAGGGCCATCTGGTAGGTGGCGTAGTTGAACACGTGCAGCAGGCCGGCCGCGGTGCCGAGCGGCGTCGCCACCAGGACCCCGAGCAGCATGTAGCCGCCCTGGCCGATGCCGTGCCAGGTCAGCAGCATGCGCGCATCCGTCTGCATCAGGGCGATGTAGGTGGGCACCACCATGGTGAGGGCGGCGACCCACATCATCAGGGTCTTGGCGTCGATCGGGATCAGCGGCAGCGCCATCCCGGCCAGGGTGTCGAAGCCGATCAGCTTGCCGAGGACCAGAAGGATCGCGAACAGACCCATGCGGGCCGACACCGCGTTGAGGAAGGCCGACGAGGCGCCCGGGGTGAACGAGTAGGCCGGGGCCTGCCACAGGTGGAACGGCACGATCGCCATCTTGACGCCGAAGCCGAGCCCGAACAGGGCGAACAGCAGCCACCTGAGGCCGTCCGACATCGCCGGGACGGCGGCCCGCAGGTCGGCGAAGGCGAAGCTGCCGACCTCCGCGTGGACGATCAGGATGCCGGCGAACACCGCCATCGCGCCGGCCAGGGCGTAGAGCATGTAGCGGAAGGCGGCGCGCGCCGCGTGGCTGCCCAGCTGCGTCATCATCAGGAACGCCGCCCAGGAGACGAACTCCCAGCCGATGAACAGGCTCAGCAGGTCGCCCGAGGACAGCAGCAGCAGCATGCAGAACACGTTCAGCGCCAGGGTGCCGTGCTGGACCCGCCTGTTGGGCTGCTCGGCATTCCATTCGCCGCTCATGTACCAGGAGGCGAAGAACGCGGCGCCGGTGGTCAGCAGGGCGAAGAACCAGCCGAGGCCGTCCATCGCCCAGCTCATGGAATACCCGAGCACGGTCGGCGTGAACCCGGACGCCACCGACCCGCTCCCGCCGGCCAGCGGCCCGGCGAGGGCGATCACCAGCCCCGTGGCGACGCCGTAGGCGACCATCCCCAGGTGCCCGGCGTTGCGGTGGCCGCCGAACGCGTAGAGGTAGAGCGTGTTGAGCAGCGACAGCAGCAGCAGAAGGTCGAG
>JANQGL010000192.1 GCA_028277325.1 Magnetospira sp. | reverse complement strand
CGCCAGGCGCCAGAAGGCGCCGTCCCGGCGGCCGGCCGGCGTCCATGCCAGGTAGCCGCCCGGTTCGAGCTGCGATACCCCGTCGAAGAAGCTGTGCAGGCCGATGACGTTCTGGAAGGTCAGGAACTCCCGGATCGCCGCCGGATTGGGCCGCACCTCCAGCCACGGCAGCATGGCCTTGATCTCGGACGCGAACAGCAGGCCGTCCGGGGTGTCGGCCAGATACAGGGGTTTCATCCCGAACCGGTCGCGGGCCAGCAACAGGCGCCGCTCGTCGCGGTCCCAGAAGGCGAGCGCGAACATGCCGTTGAACGCCGCCAGACCGTCGGCCCCGAAGTCCCGCAGCCAATAGGCGACGACCTCGGTGTCGCAGCGGGTGGTCAGCCGCACCCCGCGCGCGGTCAGGCGCGCCGCCAGATCCCGGAAATTGTAGACCTCGCCGTTGTAGACCAGGACGTAGCGCCCGTCGTCGATCACGAATGGCTGCGCGCCGTGCGCCGGGTCGAGGATGGCCAGGCGGTTGTGGCCCAGGGTCACCCCGTCGTCGGCATAGACGCCGCTGCCGTCCGGACCGCGATGGGCGATCAGGTCGAGCGCCGCCCGCACCCGGTCCGGACGGCGCGCCCCGGCGATCCCGATCAGTCCGCACATGCCGCCGCGTCCGCGGAGCGGGTCATGCCGCCCCGCCACCCGCCCGCCAGGACGTGACCGGCAGCCGGCGGCCGGCCCCGCCATGGGAGTCCCGCCAGGTCGCCGCCGCCAGCTCGCGCAACTGGGTGAACACCACCGAGAAGCCGAGGAACAGGACGCCGAACAGCCCCAGAATCACGGCGATCAGGGCGAAGAACACGGCCACGCCGCCGGTCGTCAGGTTCCACAGGGCGGCCAGTCCGAACGCCACGGCGACCAGCAGGGTGGCGCCGGTCAGGACGCCGAAATAGCGCATCGGCTCGGCGATGGCGAGGAACAGCAGATGGGTCGACAGCGTGCGCATCATGCGCCGCGTGAACAGGTTGGCCTTAGGCCGCCCGCGCCGCGACGCCACGCGCCGCGCCTCCCAGCTCAGGACGGCGGGGATCTGGCCGGCCCGGAACTCCAGGGTGCGCAGCTTGAGAAGCACCTCCAGATGGAATTCCTTGTCGTAGGAAATGGTGTGCAGGGGCTGGATCACTTCGCGGCGGTAGGCGCGGGTCATGCCGGTGTGCATCGCCACCCCGGACACGAAGAACAGCGCGATGGCGCGGTTGCCCCACCGGCTCAGCCACTGCCGCGACCTGGGGATTCCCACGTAGCCGCCGCCCCTGAGCTGCGGCGACGCGACCACGAAGTCCCAGTGCGGATGTTCGGTCAGCGCGTCGTAAAGGCGCTCGACGATATCCAGTCCCCAGGACAGGTCGGCCTCGGTGGTGACGACGATGTCGCCCCGCGCCGCGTCGATCCCCGTTTTCAGGGCCCGGCCGCGCCCCTGGTTCGGCTGGTAGGACAGGACGGTGACCCGGGTCTCGCCGCCGTCCGCCAGCAGATCGCGCAGCCGCGCCAGGGAGTCGTCGGTCGATCCGTCGTCGACCAGAATCAGTTCCCAGTCCTCGAACCCCTCGTTCAGACGCCCGATCATCCGCTCGGCGGCGGCGCGGATCAGCGCGCTTTCATTGAAAAACGGGCTGACCACCGAGACGAACGGGCGTTTCCGACCGGACGTCTGCGCGGTTTCGACGGCGTTGATTCGGCTCATCTTCGGTCGTGCGTCCCCACTGCGCGGACCCGCCGCCGGCCGCCGCGGGTCCTCCCGCCGGCGACCTTACCCGAAACGCCGGGGGATTCGCAGCCCTTTGTCCGTCCGGTGGCGACGCGGCGGCGCCGGCGCGCCGTTTGTCCTCGGCGCAATACCCGCAACAAACAAGGCGTTGATACCCCGGCCAAACAGCCTACATTGTTGGGACGGGGCGGCGCAACGACGGGTGGACACGGGTGGGACAGGGCCTCAAGGATCTTGTTTTGCGGGCCAGTGACGCGCGGGCCGCGGCACCGGTGCACATGATCACCGCCAAGCGAGCGATCCGGGTGCTGCTGATCCAGCCGCCGGCGACCGGCGGCGTGCGGTCGCTGCTGTCCCACGTCGACGACGACGGCGGCGAGGGGATCGGCTACAAACCGCCGCTGGGCCTTCTCTACGTGGCCAGCACCCTGGCCGCCTGGTCGGACCACCAGGTGAAGGTGACCGACGCGCAGGCGGAGCAGCGCGACTTCGGCGATCTGGTTCGCATTGCCCGCGCGTGGCGGCCCGACGTAATCGGCATCTCGGCCTGGACCGATTTCTGGTATCCGGCCTATCGCACCGGCGAACTGCTCAAGCAGGCCTGCCCCGACGCCCATCTCTGTCTCGGCGGTCCGCATCTCGGCATCTACCCGCGGGAAACCCTGGAGGTGCCGTTCGTCGACAGCGTGGTGGTCGGCGACGGCGAAATCCCGTTCCTCTATCTCTGCAACATGATCTCCCACGGCCTCGCCGACAATTCCCTGCCCGGCCTGCACGTCAAGGCGGCCGGCGGCGTGAAGACGGGCCACGACCTGTTCTACATCCAGGGCGATCTGGACGAGTTGCCGATTCCCGACCGCACCCTGCTCGACATCCGCAACTACGGGTCGGTCCTCGGCAACGACGACTACACCACCACCATGATCACCAGCCGCGGCTGCCCGCACCGCTGCACCTTCTGCAAGCTGAACTTCCAGAAGAACGTGGCCCGCACGGCCGAAAGCGTGGTCGAGGAGTTCCGCCGCATCGCCGCCCTCGGCATCCGCGAGGTGGAGGTTTACGACGACACCTTCAGCTGGTCGCGCAGCCGTCTGGTCGCCATCTGCGAGGGCCTGATCGCGGCCGACCTGGGCATCACCTGGGCGATCCGCGACCGGGTCAGCTCGCAGGCGGCCGACGACGAAACCATGGCCCTGCTCCACCGGGCCGGCTGCCGGCGGGTGCACTTCGGCATCGAATCCGGCGTTCAGGCGGTGATCGACCGGATGAAGAAGCGGATCACCCTGGACCAGGCCCGCAACGCGGTCGCCTGCGCCCGCCGCGCCCGGATGACGGTGCTCGCCTATTTCATGTTCGGCAACCTGGACGAAACGGTGGACGACATGCGGGCGACGATCGACTTCGCCCTGACCCTGAACGCCGACTTCGCCCAGTTCTCGATCACCATTCCCTACGCCGGCACCGAGATGTACGACGAGGCCCTGGCCAAGGGGCTGATCGAGGAGGATTACTGGCGTGCCTATGCGCGAAATCCGGCTCCCGATTTCGTGCCGCCGAAGCTGATCGAGGAGCACGCCGACCTGGCCACCCTGCTGGCGCTGCGCGACGAGGCGGTGCGGCGGTTCTATTTCCGGCCGCGCTACATCCTGCGCTCCATCGGCAAGCTCAAGTCGCCCGGCGAGTTCATCCGCAAGGCCCGCATGGGCATGCAACTGGCGGTCTCGGTCTATTCGAGATAGGCCGCGCCCGGGTCAGCTCTCGACCAGATACATCCGGATCCGGCCGACCCGCACCGCGCGGTCGGGGTGTCCCTCGTAGATGGTGGCCCCGTCGGCGTCCACGAACTGCAGGCGCAGATCGAAGCTGTGGGTGGGCCCGTGGGTCACGAAGGTCGCCCGCAGGAGCCGCGTGCCGTCGTCCCGGGTCTCGATCGCCGGCCTGATCACCGTCGCCCCGAAGTTCCCGTGCGCGTCGACCCGGCCGGCTTCGAGGTCGAACACCTGCAGGGCGGCCCCGTCGGCGCCGGTCAGGTAGAGACCGAACTTCGGGATGTTCGCGACCTCGCGGAGCTCCACCTCCACGTGCACCGCCGCCTGGTCGCCGCGCGCGAACGGGCCGCCGCCGAGATAGTGCTCGCCGCGCCCCGGCGCCTCGGCGACCCGCATCCCGAAGGCGTCGAGGTCGCCCGTCACCAGGGTCTCCGTCCGCCAGGACTGCTCGAACGCCGGCATCGACCCGAAATCGAGGGAGCGGTGCTCGGGCCGCTTGCCGAGTCCGTTGCACAGGGTGGGATTCGGGCCGAACGCACAGGGGATGTAGACGATTCTGCTCAGGCCGTAGGATTTCACCAGGCCCGGAACGCCCGACGTGTAGAAACTCCGGTAAAGGTCGGTGTTGAACATTTGGGTATGTTTGGGACCGAACAGCGTAACCTCGTCCACATACGCCGTGCCCGCCGCGTCCGGGTGCCGCAACTGATCGTCGAGGCGGGCGAATTCAGCGAACTGGTTGGGCCAGGGCATGGGGGCATAGCCGATGTAGGCCGGCTTGTCGCCGGCCACGAACCCCAAGACGTCGCAAAACGCCGCGGATTGAACGACCAGTACCAGACCGGCCGCAATCACCGCCCATGCGGGCCATGCCGGAAAGGTCATGCGCGATATCGCGCCGCGCGCCCATACCCCGACCAGGAGGCCGACAACGACCGCCGAATACGTCATAAGCAGCGCAACGATCAGATGCTGGTGCGGCGGAAGGACGGTCTTGCCGATCGGAAGGTGCATCAGGCGTCCGGTATAAGCGTCCAGACCGCTCATCGTGACCATCAGGACAGCCAGCAGCAGGAGCACGAACACCGCGAAAACGGGACTCCGCCTGCGCAGGCGCCGACCGTCCTCCCGACGAACCGCGAACCCGGCGAGTCCGGCGGCCAGAAGCAACGACTGCAGCAGCGGCTCCGACAGCGACCCCATGGACCAGAGCGGCGACAGGCCTGGCCCGGCTCCGGCCGTCAGGGCGTCCGGGAACAGGGGCATTTGCGCCGGCCAGGTTTCACTTCGTGCCGACAGCCCCGGAGCAAGCAAATGCACCGCCGCGCTCACCACGTAGAGGCCGGACGCGAGAACGATCCCGATCGGCGAACGGCCGGCGTCGCCACGCATCAGGCGCCACCGGGCGATACCCGGCGGCACCTCCGGGTGGCGCGCCAGGGTCAGGCTGGCCAGCGCCATCGCGGCGAGGACGATGCCGCCGATCACGAGGCTCAGTTCATGGGTGTTCAGGAAAACCGCGAAGGCTCCCAGGAACAGGACATGGCGGGCCGGGGTGAAGCCGTCACGCAGATAGACCCACAGCAACGCGACGACCAGCATGTGCATCGATGCCATGCTGAAATAGTTGCACTGGTCAAGCAGCCAGATGTTCAGGAAGTTGTGGTCTCCGGGCCGTTCCTCGAAAGCGGGCAGGGCGCTCGAGCCGGCAAGGGCCGCCCCAAAGGCCAAGAGAACAAGGCCCAGCGCAAGCCAGCGCGACAACGCGGGCAGAATCAGCCGGATCGCGTAAAAGAACAGCGCGATCAGTACGAGTTGATTGAATATCCGGAAAAAAACCTCGCCTTGCCAAAGCGACGCGAAGACCGAATCGATCACCGCGACCTCCGACAGCGCCAAGGCCATCGCCGCAACCCGCTGCAACGTCAAGGCGGCCCAGTAGTTGTAGACGCCGCCCAGGACTCCGAACTCGCGATAGGACCAGTGAAGGGTCAAGCTATCCGGAAACAGGAACAGCACGCTGATCGCCGACGCGCTGACGAACACCAGACTCACCATGCCGAGAAGGGCGATGATCCCTGCCTTCAGGACGCGCGGGGCGCTCGGAAAGGACGGTGCCGGAGTCATGTCAGCCTGCCTTTTCGGTTGAGGCGCCACGATGCCACACCCCGGCGCGAAAGCAAATCCGCCCGGCGGGCCGCGTTGCGGCGCGGTCGCCCCGGCCGGGGTCGCCGACCCGCGGCGGCTTCGTCGGGAGCGGCCGATTTGCCACACCTCAACGGTTGTACCGGGTGCGGCGCCCGGCCATGCGGCTGGCTCGGCATCGCCTCTTGAGCGGCACAGAAAGTTTGGGTAAGTAGGCGTGTCACAAAGCCACATCCAGACGCCCGGATGAAATCGCACGTTGATACGTTTTTCGAGGAGGTCGCGACGATCGTCGCGACCATCGACCGCGACAGGATCGCCGACCTGACGGCGGCCCTGGCCGACCTGAGGGCGCGCGACGGGCGCCTGTTCGTCCTCGGGGTCGGCGGCAGCGCCGCCAACGCGTCGCACGCCGTGAACGATTTCCGCAAGCTGTGCGGGATCGAGGCCTACGCGCCGACCGACAACGTCTCCGAGCTCACCGCGCGAACCAACGACGAGGGATGGGGCACGGTCTTCGCGGCCTGGCTGCGGACCAGCCGCGCCCGGGCCGACGACGCCCTGCTCATCTTCTCGGTCGGCGGCGGCGACGCGGAGCGCAACGTGTCGCCCAACCTCATCCAGGCGATCGAGGAAGCCAGGACGCGCGGCATGAAGGTGTTCGGCGTGGTCGGCCGCGCCACCGGATACACCGCCACCCACGGCGACGTGGTGGTGGTGATCCCGACTCCCGAGGCGTCCCGCGTCACCCCCCATTGCGAGGCGTTCCAGGCCGTGGTCTGGCATTGCCTGGTCAGCGCCCCGGCGCTTCAGCAATGCGACACCAAATGGTGAGAGCGCCGTGATCCCCCGCGAGCACCGTGCCGTTTTCCTCGACCGCGACGGTGTTCTCAACCGCGCGATCGTCCGCGACGGGCGACCCTACCCCCCGGAGACGCTGGACGATTTCGAACTCCTGCCGGGCGTGGCGGAAGGCGTGGCGCGCCTCAAGGCGGCCGGGTTCCTTCTGGTGGTGGTGACCAACCAGCCGGACGTGGCGACCGGAAAGCAGTCGCGCGACGTGGTCGACAGCATGCACCGCCACCTTTTGGAACGGCTGCCGCTGGACGACATCCGGTGCTGCATGGAAATCGATTCGGCGTCGTCGGAGTGCTATAAACCGAAACCGGGAATGCTCTTGGCAGCGGCCGACGAACTGAGTATCAACTTGGCCGAAAGCTACATGATCGGGGACAGGTGGCGGGATGTGGGAGCCGGCCAGGCGGCGGGGTGTCATGCCGTTTTCGTCGATCGGGGATACCGGGAACGACGCCCGGAAGCGCCTTGCGCGATCGTCCCGGACACAACCACGGCAATTGACCACGTGCTGCGCGACCACCAGCGGAAAACCATGATGGCCACGATCGACGACCTGAACGTGAAGATTTTTGCCGATGGCGCCGATCTTGGCGACATTCTGAAGTTTCTGCCGAAGTCCTACATCCAGGGGTTCACCACCAACCCGACCCTGATGCGCAAGGCCGGGGTGCGGGACTACAGAACGTTCGCCCGCGAGGTGCTGCGGCACATCACCGACCGGCCGGTGTCGTTCGAGGTGTTCGCCGACGATTTCCCGGCCATGGAACGTCAGGCGCTGGACATCGCGTCCTGGGGCGACAACGTCAACGTCAAGATCCCGATCACCGACACCCTGGGCGATTCCGCGGCGCCGCTGGTCGGCCGCCTGGCGCGGCAGGGAGTCACCGTCAACGTGACCGCGATCTTCACGCTCGATCAGGTGCGCGCGATCGCCGACGCCCTGCCCCGCGAGGCGCCGGCCATCCTGTCGGTGTTCGCCGGGCGCATCGCCGACACCGGCCGCGATCCGGTGCCGACCATCCGCGAGGCGGTGCGCATCGTCGGCGACCGGCCGAACGTGCGGATCCTCTGGGGCAGCCCGCGCGAAGTGCTGAACGTGTTCCAGGCCGACGCCTGCGGCTGTCACATCATCACCGCGACCAGCCACCTGCTCGACAAGCTGGAATCCTCGGTCGGCAAGTCGCTCGACGCGTTCTCCCGGGAAACCGTGGCGATGTTCCACAGGGACGCCGTCGCGGCCAACTACCAACTCTGATCATCGACAAACGGAAAGCGAGCCCATCATGACCGAGCATCGGTCCATCCTTGTCACGGGCGGTGCCGGGTATTGCGGATCGGCCCTGATTCCCCGGCTTCTGGCGCGCGGCCACAGGGTCACGGTCTATGACATCCTGTTCTTCGGGCGGGACGTGCTGCCGGAGCACCCCGGTCTGACCGTGATCGAGGGCGACATCCGCGACACGGCGCGGTTCGCCGGGGCGGTCGAGGGCCACGACGCGGTGATCGCCCTCGCCTGCATCTCCAACGACGCCAGCTTCGAGCTGGACGAGGCGCTGTCGACCTCGATCAACCTGCATGCCTTCGAGCCGATGGTGCGCGCCTCCAAGGAGGCCGGGGTCAGGCGGTTCATCTACGCCTCGTCGTCGTCGGTCTACGGGGTCTCCGACGCGCCGGACGTCACCGAGGATCATCCGCTGGTGCCGCTCACCCTGTACAACCGTTACAAGGGCATGTGCGAACCGGTCCTCAACGGCCACGCCGACGACGGCTTCACCTGCGTCACCTTCCGGCCGGCCACCGTCTGCGGCTACGCGCCGCGCCTGCGCCTTGACCTTTCGGTCAACATCCTCACCAACCACGCCGTCACCAACAACCGGATCACCGTGTTCGGCGGCGACCAGTTGCGCCCCAACCTGCACGTGGACGACTACTGCGACGCCGTGACGGTGCTGCTCGACGCGCCGCGGGACAGGGTGCAGCGGGAAATCTTCAACATCGGCTACCAGAACAAGTCGATCCGCGAGATCGCCGAGGTGGTGAAGTCGGTGGTCGAGGCCGAAATGCCCGACAAGGCGCCGATCGACATCGTGACCACGCCGAGCAACGACAACCGGTCCTACCACATCAATTCGGACAAGATCCGCCGGGTGCTCGGCTACGCGCCGAAACGCACCATCGAGGACGCGGTGCGCGGCCTCTGCACGGCGTTCAAGGCCGGCCAGGTGCCGAACAGCATGGACGACGACATCTACTACAACATCCGGACCATGAAAAAACTGGGTGTGAGGTAACGTGTCCGGCAGGCCGATCGCCGTCGTCACCGGAGGCGCCGGGTTCATCGGCAGCCATGCCGTGGACCTGCTGCGCGACGGCGGCTATCGGGTCCACGTGATCGACAACCTGGTCGGCGGCCGGCTGGCCAACCTGGAGCACCGCCGGACCGATCCGGACCTGGTGGTCGAGGAGCGCGACATCCGCGACGTGCCGGTCGGCGATCCGCTGTTCGCGGACGCCCGGATGGTGCTGCACTTCGCCGGCATCGGCGACATCGTGCCGTCGATCGAGCAGCCGCTGGAGTACCTGTCGACCAACGTCCAGGGCACCGCGCGGATGCTCGAATGCGCGCGCGCGGCGGGGACGGTGGAGAAGTTCGTCTACGCCGCGTCGTCGTCCTGCTACGGCCTGGCCGACACGCCGACCCGCGAGGATCACCCGATCCGGCCCAAGTATCCCTACGCGCTGAGCAAGTACCAGGGCGAGCAGGCGGCCCTGCACTGGCACGCGGTCTACGGACTGCCGGTCAACTCGATTCGCATCTTCAACGCCTACGGCACCCGGTCGCGCACCTCGGGCGCCTACGGCGCGGTGATCGGGGTGTTCCTGCGCCAGAAGCTGGCCGGCAGGCCGTTCACGGTGGTCGGCGACGGCACCCAGACGCGCGATTTCCTTTACGTGACCGACGTCGCGAAGGCGTTCCTCGCCGCCGCCACGACGCCGCTCGACGGCCGGATCTGGAACCTGGGCGCCGGCCGGCCGCAATCGGTCAACCGGCTGGTGGAACTGCTGGGCGGAGACAGGGTATACATCCCCAGGCGCCCGGGGGAGCCGGACTGCACCTTCGCCGACATCGCCGCCATCACGCGCGACCTCGGCTGGGCGCCGGAGGTGAGCTTCGAGGAGGGCATCCAACGGGTGCTCGACACCATCGACTACTGGCGCGAGGCGCCGCTGTGGGATCCGGACTCCATCGCCGACGCGACCAGGTCCTGGTTCGCCTACATGAGGGACGCGTAGGATCATGGACGAAGAGAGCCGGCGGCTCGTCAGCCACAAGATCAAGACCCGGGAGGAACTGGCGTCGATCATCGGGCCCCGGCCCCGCGAGCGCAAGGTGATCATCTGCCACGGCGCGTTCGACGTGGTCCATCCGGGGCACGTCCGGCACCTGCTCTACGCCAAGCAGAAGGCCGACATCCTGGTCGCCAGCCTGACCGCCGACGCGCACATCGTGAAGGCCAACGTGCGCCCCTACGTGCCGCAGGACCTGCGGGCGATCAACCTGGCGGCGCTGGAGGTGGTCGACTACGTGATCATCGACCCCAATCCGACGCCGCTGGAGAACCTGCGCCACCTGCAGCCCGACCTCTTCGCCAAGGGCTACGAGTACCAGCACGGCGGCATGCATCCGAAGACGGCCGAGGAAGTGTCGGTCCTGGAGGCCTACGGCGGGCAGATCATCTTCACCCCGGGCGACATCGTCCTGTCGTCGTCCTATCTGATCGAGAGCCAGCCGCCGAACATCCGGGTCGAGAAGCTGATGATGCTGATGTCGGCCGAGAACGTCACCTTCCGGGACCTGCACGCCGGACTCGACGCCATGCAGGGCATCCGGGTGCACGTGGTCGGCGACACCATCGTCGACAGCCTGAGCCACTGCGCCATGATCGGCGGCATGACCAAGACGCCGACCATCAGCGTGCGGTTCGAGAACCGCACCGACTTCGTGGGCGGCGCCGGGATCGTGTCGAAGCACCTGCGGGCGGCCGGCGCCGAGGTGACCTTCTCGACCGTGCTGGGCGCCGACGCCCTCAAGGATTTCGTGCTCGACGACCTGGCCGGCGCCGGCGTCAACGTGCTGCCGCTGATCGACGACACCCGGCCGACCACCCACAAGAACGCCATCGTCGCCGGCGGCTACCGCCTGCTGAAGGTGGACACCCTGGACAACCGGTCGGTTTCGGAAAGCCAGGTGGCCAAGCTGCGCGCCCAGATCGCGACGACGCCGACCGACGTGGTGGTGTTCAGCGACTTCCGGCACGGCGTCTTCAACCGCAACACCATCGCGCCGATGGTCGAGGCGATTCCCGACGGCGTGCTGCGGGTGGCCGACAGCCAGGTGGCCAGCCGCTGGGGCAACATCCTGGAGTTCTCCGGGTTCGACCTGATCACCCCCAACGAGCACGAGGCCCGCTTCGCGCTGGCCGATCAGGACTCGGTGGTGCGGCCGCTGGCCACCGAACTGCATCGCCAGGCCAAGTGCAAGACCCTGATGATGAAGCTGGGCGCGCGCGGCATGCTGACCTACCGCACGCGGCCGGAGGGCGATCCGCGCACCTTCTTCGCCATCGACAGCTTCGTCGACCACCTCAAGGACGCGGTGGGCGCCGGCGACGCCCTGCTCTCCTACGCGACCCTGTCCCTGAAGGCGACCGGCGACGACGTCGTCGCCGCCATCCTGGGCTCGGTCGCCGCCGCCGTGGAGTGCGAGTCCGACGGCAACATGCCGGTGACCCCGGACGACGTGCGCGCCAAGCTGACCGCCATCGAACGACTGGTTCACTTCGACTGAGGCCGACAATGCGGGTGATCGTGGCAGGGCTTGGGGTCCAGGGACACAAGCGACGACGGGTCGCGGGCGCTGACTGCGTGGCCACCGTCGATCCGGTCAACCGGGACGCCGACGTCCGCGACGCCCGCGAGGTGCCGCCCGAGAGCTACGACGCGGTGCTGGCCTGCATCCCCGACGACCCGAAGGTCGACCTGATCGCGTACTGGCTCGGCCTGGGCAAGCACGTGCTGGTGGAGAAGCCGCTGTTCTCGGCCGACAACGCCCGGCTGGCCCGTCTGGAGGAGCTCGGGCGGCAGACCGGCGCCGTCTGCTACACCGCCTACAACCACCGCTTCGAGCCGCATTTCGTGCGCATGAAGGCGTTGCTGGAGTCCGGACGCCTCGGCCGGATCTATCGCTGCCGGATGTTCTACGGCAACGGCACCGCGCGCCTGGTCCGGGACTCCGAGTGGCGCGACCGGGGCGCCGGCGTGCTGCCGGACCTGGGCTCGCACCTTCTCGACACCGTGTCGTTCTGGTTCGGCACCCGGTCGCGGGGCTATCGGGTGGTGGCGGCCAACCGCTTCGAGAACCGGGCGCCGGATCACGTGGTCCTGGCCGACGAGACCTCCGCGCCGCGCGTCGAGCTGGAGATGACCCTGCTGATGTGGCGCAACCACTTCACCTGCGACATCCTGGCCGAAAAGGGATCGGCGCATATCGAATCCCTGTGCAAGTGGGGCCCGTCTTCGTTCCGGGTGCGGACCCGCGTCCTGCCGTCCGGACGGCCGCCCGAGGACACCGTGACCCTGGTCCGGGACGATCCGACCTGGGAGGCGGAGTATCGCCACTTCAAAGCGCTCTGCGCCGCCGGCGCGCCCGCGTCGCTGGCCGGGGACATCTGGCTGAACACCGAACTGGGCCGCCTCGCCGAGGAACTGCGGCCGCTGATCGAGGGAGCCACCGCATGACCGCGACGAAGCCCGTGATCGGATTCGCCGGCATGACCCATCTGGGCCTGGTCACCGCGACCGGCGCCGCCGAGACGGGATTCCGGGTGGTCGGGTTCGACGCCGACCCCGACCGCGTCGCCGACCTCCGGGCCGGCCGCCTGCCGGTGGTGGAGCCGGGCCTGGACGATCTGCTGGCGGCCAACGCCGGACGCCTGACCTTCACCGACCGGGTGGCCGACCTGGGGGCCTGCGACCTGGTGTTCATCGCCTACGACGTGCCGACCAACGACCGCGGCGAAAGCGACCTGGGACCGGTCCGCGCCCTGCTCGACGAGGTGGCGCCCTGCCTGAAGGCGGACGGCCTGCTGGTCGTCATGTGCCAGGTGCCGCCGGGCTTCACCCGCGCGCTGCCGCTGCCGCCCGGGCGCGCGGTCTATCTGGTCGAGACCCTGATCTTCGGACAGGCGGTGCAGCGCACCCTGCATCCGGAACGGTTCATCGTCGGGCTGGCCGATCCGGCGGCCGGGCTGCCCGGGCCGCTCGCCGCCTACCTGGGGGCCTACGGCTGCCCGATCCTGCCGATGCGCTACGAGAGCGCCGAACTGGCGAAGATTTCCATCAACATGTTCCTGGTCGCCTCGGTCACCACCACCAACACCCTGGCCGAGGTCTGCGAGGCGGTGGGCGCCGACTGGTCGGAGATCGCGCCGTCCCTGCGGCTGGACAGGCGGATCGGCCCGCACGCCTACCTTGCGCCGGGCCTGGGCATCGCCGGCGGCAACCTGGAGCGCGACCTGGCGACCGTGGCGCGGCTCGGCGACGCCGCCGGGACCGACGTCGGCACCGTGCGCGCCTGGCAGCGCAACAGCCTCTACCGCAAGAACTGGGCCCTGCGCACCCTGGCCCGCGAGGTATTGCCGGCCTGTCCGAACCCGCGCCTCGGCATGCTCGGCCTCGCCTACAAGAAGGACACCGACTCGGTGAAGAACTCGCCGGCCCTGGAAACCCTGGGCGGCCTCGCCCGGTTCCCGGTCGCCGCCTTCGACCCGGTGGTGGCGGCGAGCCCGGCCTGGCACCCGCACCTCACCCAGGCCCCGGACGCCCTGGCCGTCTGCCGCGGCGCCGACGCGCTGCTGGTGATGACCCCCTGGGACGCCTTCTGGACCCTCGATCCGGACGCCATCGCCGCGGCGATGGCCGGCCGGGTGGTGGTCGACCCCTACCGGGTGCTCGACGCCGCCGCCGCCGCGCGGGCCGGCCTGCGCCATCTGTGCCTCGGCCTCGGACCTCTGAAAGGGACCGCCCCATGACCCCCAGGGTTCGCTATTCCCCGCTCGCCCAGCAGTTCGCCGAGATCGACGACATCGTCGACGACATCCGGACCCTGGTGGCGACCGGCGACTTCACGCTGGGCAAGCCGGTCGCCGAGTTCGAGGCCATGTTCGCCGAACTGCTGGGAGTCCGTTACGCGATCGGCGTCGGCTCGGGCACCGACGCCCTGAAACTGCCGCTGAAGGCGCTGGGCCTGGGCCCGGGCGACGAGGTGATCACCGCCGCCAACACCTTCTACGCCACCGCCGGGGCGATCAACGAGGTCGGCGCGACGCCGGTGTTCGTCGACTGCGACGACAGCTTCGGGATCGACGTCGAGCGGATCGAGGCGGCGATCACGCCCAGAACCAAGGCCCTGATGCCGGTGCACCTGACCGGCGACGTCTCCGACATGCCGCGCATCCTGGAGATCGCGCACCGGCACGGCCTGCCGGTGGTCGAGGACGCCTGCCAGAGCCTGCTCGGCGAGATCGACGGCCGGAAGGCGGGCACCTTCGGAATCGCCGCCGGGTTCTCCATGCATCCGCTGAAGATCATCAACGTGTGGGGCGACGCCGGCATCGTGGTCACCGACGACCCGGACATGGACCGCAAGCTGCGGATGCTGCGCAACCACGGCCTGCGCAACCGCGACGAAATGGAGATGTTCGGCTACAACACCCGCCTCGACTCCCTGCTCGCCGTGGTCGGCAAGCACATGGTGCCGCGCACCGCCGACATCGTCGCCAGGCGGGCCGCGGCGGCGGCCTACTTCGACGCCGGCTTCGCCGGCATCCCGCAGGTCCGCGTCCCGGCCCGCAACCCGCGCACCCGGCATGTCTACCTGCTCTACATGATCTTCGCCGGGGACCGCGACGCCCTGCTGAAACACTGCCTGGACGCCGGCATCGAAGCCAAGGTCCACTACCCGATCCCGCTCTACCGGCAGGAGGCCCTGAAGCACCTGGGCCACGGGCCGGGCGATTTCCCGGTCACCGACCGCCATTCCGCGACCACCATCAGCTTCCCGGTCGACCAGCATTTGACTCGCGCCGAACAGGACACCATCATCGACGCCGTTCGCGCCTTCTACGCAGGAAAGTAGTGCCATGACCGCGACCAGGGTTCCCTTCGTCGACCTCAAGCCGCGCTACCAGGAGGAACGCGAGCAGCTCATCGAGATCTTCGACCGGGTGATGAGCGTCGGGCATCTGGTCATGACCCCGGAACTGGCCGAGTTCGAGCAGGCGGTCCGGGACTACACCGGCGCCAGGCACTGCGTGGTCCTGAACTCCGGCACCGATTCCCTGATGATGGGCCTGTGGGCGCTCGGCATCGGCAAGGGCGACGAGGTGATCACCGCGCCGGTGTCCTTCATCGCCACCACCGGCGCCATCGTCCACGTGGGTGCCACCCCGGTCTACGTCGACGTGCGCGACGACCAGAACATCGACCCCGACCTGATCGAGGCGGCGATCACGCCCAGCACCAGGGCCATCATGCCGGTGCACTGGACCGGCCGGATCGCCGACATGGACGCCATCAACGCCATCGCCGAGCGGCACAATCTGCTGGTGATCGAGGATTCGGCGCAGTGCATGGGCGCCCGCTGGCACGGCCGCCACGGCGGCACCCTGGGCCGGGTCGGCGCCATCTCGACGCATCCGCTGAAGAACCTCAACGCGATCGGCGACGGCGGGTTCCTGCTGACCGACGACGACGAGGTGGACCGCAAGGCACGGCTGTACCGCAACCACGGCCT
>JANQGL010000176.1 GCA_028277325.1 Magnetospira sp. | reverse complement strand
AGCTGGTGATCGCCGAGGGCTGTCCCTATGCCTGCACCTATTGCTCGGAACGTCTGGCGTTCCCCGATTTCCGCAGCGTCGACCCGCAAGCCCTGGCCGCCGAATGCGCGCGCCTGGTCGCCGAGACCGGGCGCACCGAGGTGATCCTGCTCGGCGACTGCATCGGCCAGTACGGGCGCGACACCGGCCGCGACCTGCCGTGGCTGATCCGCCGCCTGGGCGAGGGGCATCCGGACCTGCGGGTGGCGCTCAGCAATTTCCACCCGATCGATTTCCTGGACCGCTGGGACGATTTCACGGACCTGATCCGGGCCGGGCGGCTGTGCCACATCAACCTGCCGATCCAGTCGGCGTCCGACCCGGTGCTGAAGCGGATGCTGCGGCTTTACTCCCGGGCCGACCTGGACCGCCTGTTCGCGCACCTGCGGGACCTGGAGTTCGACCGGTTCGACACCCATGTCATCGTCGGCTTCCCCGGCGAGACGGACGACGATTTCGAGGCCACGCTCGGGTTCCTGCTGCGCCACCGGGTGCGCTACGTGCTGATCAACCGCTACATGGAGACCCCCGGCATGCCGGCCGCCCGGCTCGGCGGCAAGGTGCCGCCCGAGGTGGCGGCGCGGCGCATGCGGGAGGCGGCCGAGCGGTTGCGCGCCGCCGGGACCCTCGTCAACTCCGAGGACAGCGACCTGATGCGCGACCGCATGGCGCGTCTCAACCGGGGCAGCAAGGCGCAGCTGACCGCGGGCTGAGGCCGCCGGTCAAAACGGCAGCGGGGCGCCCAGCGCGAAATCGCGCAGCGACAGCTGGCGGCGGTTGAACTCGGCTTCCACGTACCGCAGCTGCTCGTCCGAGAAGTGGCCCTGCCACTTGCCGGTCGCCCCCGACCCGATGTGCTTGCCTTGGGTCGACACCTGGTCGTTGCCGAGGGCGCGGCCGAGTTTCCTTTCGAGGTCCGAAAGGCTGTCCCGCGAGGAATGCGCAAGCGCCGCCTGGAAGGCCGGGGGGACGATGTCCAGGCGCCAGAAGTCGAACAGGCTGGTGAAATAGCCCGCCGGATCGGCCATCGCGTCTTCGTAGCGGCACAGCAGGATGCGGTCCGGATGCCGGCGCGCGGTTTCCAGGGCCGGCAGGATCTGCTTCGCGTAGCTCTCGATGCCGATATGCTTGGCGAACAGGAAGGCGGACGTCATCCGGTGGGCGGTGCCGGCCTCGTCGGTGTACACGCGAAGGCGCTCGTTCTCGTGATGCCGTCCGTGCTCGAACATGGAGACGAAGTGATCGAGCGGATTCCGGTACAGGTAGACCACGCCGGGATTGAAGGGGTCCGTGAGGTCGAAGTACCGCCGGTACGTCTCCAGGCGCGGCCGGAAAAAATCGTAGCCGGTATGCCGGTACGTCAGCCGGCTCCAGGCCTCGTGGAACCGGGAACCGAGGCGCTCGGGGTCGTGCACGTGGCCGTGAATGCAGACGATGTGTCCGCCCAGGGAGGAGTAGAAGTTGAACCCGGACGCCTCCGTGAACTCGCCTCCCAGGTCGACGCCCCGTGCCGCCCGGTCGTAGTAGTAGAAAAAGTACCTGTTCCACCATGTTCCGGTCCGCTGCGAGGTGAAGATCGGAAAGACCGTCAGCTTCACCGCGCCGTGGCCGCGGATCAGCACCGTCGGGCCGGCCGTCGCGACGGCGGCCGGCGCGGTCTCCGGCGCCTCCTCGCCCGGCCGCGCCAGACGCGCCGCGTCGCGCGCGAACAGCGCGCCCTCGGCCGCCTTGGCGGGAAACCGCTCGACCAGCCACTCGGCCTCGTCCAGGTAGCCGAACACCTCGTACAGCAGGCACAGCTTGGCGCCGGAGGCGGTATCGAGGGGCCGGCGGCCCAGCATCTTGTCGCGCGCGGCATCGCGGAGGAACAGGGCGTCGAGCACCGAGGGGTGGCGCCGGGCGGCGATTCCGTCGGTTCCGGACGGTCCCCAGACATCCTGGTCGTCGATCGCCGCCAGCCGGTACAGCGCGAACCCCTTGTCGCGCATCAGGCGGATCAGGCGTTGCAGGCCGTCGTCGGCGATGTCCGCGGTGATCCGTATGCAGGCGCCGAGAAGGTGATCGGCGAGCAGGTCGGTGGCGCCCGCGAGGATGCCCAGGGCCTCGCCGCGGCAGCCGATCATCAGGACGTCCGGCGTCGTCTCGGGGTGAGCGCGGACCAGGTCGTCGACCGAAAGGACGGTGGCCTCGGTCCGGTCGGGCAGGCTGCGCTCGTCAAACTGGGTCGCGGGCGCGGCGTCGCGTGACGGCTTGGCATAGCCGGATCCGCGCCGCCGCTCGGGCGGCCGGTTGGCGTAGAACAGGTCGGCCCTTTCGCTCCGGGGGCCAAGGGCGTAGGGGAGCATTTCGAAGCGGGGCCCACCGAGCGAGCGGTTCAGCCGGCTCAGGTCCCGGGGCATCGGCTGGCACCATACCTGCCGGTCGAACGGCGACAGGCGGTCCCAGTACGGCTCGGGCCCGCCGCTCAGTTCATCGCGCAGCACGACCAGCGACCGTTCGGGCAACAGGTCGTTTTCGGCCACCCATCGGGCGAGCGTCGATCCGGGGTCCGAGCCGGTCGGCCGGCGCGGGCCTCGCGGCGCCCGCGCCTCCGACGCCGCGGCGAGGATCTGCCGCCACACCGTCCGCTCGTCATAGCGGTCCGAGGCCCAGCGCGCCGCCTCGTCGGCCATCCAGCGTCCGAACGAGGGATCCTCGGCGGCGACCGCGAGGGCGACGTACAGGTCGTCGCCCGAGCGATAGGGCAGGTAGTGAACGTAGGGCACGAAGAACTGGCTGGTCAGGGCGTTGGCTTCCTCCAGGCAGAGGCAGCCGGAGTGCGTCGCCTCCCAGGGGCGGCCGGTCATCGCGAAGGTCGCGAAGCCGCGTCGCGACATGTTCAGGACCATCCGGCTGCCGCGGAGCGCCGCCGCATAGTCGGCCATCGACACCGGCGTTCCGGGGCCGGCCCGACGGTCGGTGACGCGGATCAACGCGGCCGTGCCGTAGCGGCGTAGGGCCAGTCGGGCGACGGACAGAACATACCTGCGGACATCCAGCTTGGCGTTGCCGGAAAAAAACAGCTCGCAAGGCCGCTCGTCGCCCGGGCGGAACAGCGTCCGGTCGATCAGGTGCGCGCCGCCGAACGCCTTGCGGCGACAGGCGTCGCTTCGCTCGATCGGGCTTCCCGGCGCGTAATGGTAGACGAGGTCGCAGGCCGGCGCCCAATATTCGGCGAAGCGCGTGAAAGCCTCCCCCCAGGCGTCGCCGGAAATCGCGATGACCGTCAGGCCGAACCGCCGCTTGAGGCGCGACAGGACGTCCACGTTCAGGCCGTCCCGGGTGCCCGGCTGATTGCACGAGATCACCAGGACGTCGATGCTCCGGTCGCGGATCGTCGCGTCCAGGGCGTCGCGCGCCGCCAGGGCGGTGGCGGCGTCGGGGACGTCGTCCAGGGCCTGTAGGGCGTCCGTCGCGAAGAATTCGGCGTTCAATCCGGCGTTCACGGCGGTCTGATGGAACTGGTGGCGGGCCGGGCTCTCGACGTTGCGGCGGCTGCCCCGCACGTGCAGGGGCAGGGCGAACAGGAAGCGGGCGGCGGCGAGGTCGTCGCCGGCGGCGAGGTCCAG